>CAIZDF010000341.1 GCA_903931645.1 uncultured Tolumonas sp. | reverse complement strand
GCGGTAGTTAATCCAATTATCTCATCAAACAATTATACGCCCGAGCAACTTATTGAAATGCTAAGTCAAAGCGAACGTATTTCAACGGTAATAAAAGAAAATGCGCTGGTAACTCAGGTTGTCGACCCTTGGTCAGCTCCGCATATGATTGAATGTATTGCCAGCTGTATTTCTGTGGCTGTTGACCCAGACAATAAGCCGTTGGTGCAGGAACTGTTGACCTATTTTAATGTGAAACATTCATTTTTAATTCGGTCGATGAATAAAACATCAAGTGTTGGATCGGATGTGGTATCAGATAAATACCGGTTCGGAGCAAGAGGGTAGTCGAATCATTCGCTATCTTTATTGAGATCATGCTAGTTTGAAACCAGCCGCCTTATGTTCGCATGGTCCGTTCGCATTCCGCTGAACTGAATCCTGGTTCATATAAATCAGGAGATAAGTTTGATGAGCAACCAGCAATGGAAAGCGAAGTGGAAGCGTGATGATATTGCGTTTCATCAGTCAGAAATTAACCCGTTGTTACCGCAATTCTGGCCAGCTCTCGGTTTAACTGTCGGCGATACTGTGCTGGTTCCTTTGTGTGGCAAAAGCTTGGATATGGATTGGTTGCTGGATGCCGGTTATAAAGTTTTCGGTATAGAACTTAGTAATATTGCCATACAGGCTTTTTTTGCCGGACGCGGCTTGGTGCCTAACCGGCAACGGCATGGCCGTTTTATCCGTTGGTCACATGGCAATGTGGAAATCTGGTGTGGCGATCTGTTCGATCTTTGTGCTGCTGATTTACTTGATATCAGCGCTATCTACGACTGTGCAGCACTGACTGCACTGCCAGAAGCCACACGCAGCCAATATGTGCGTCACCTGGGCGCGTTGTTACCGAGTGCCAGTCAGATTTTATTACTGACAACTGAATCTGCAGATGAAATAACCGCAGTGCTGCCATTGGCGATAGACAGTGAAGTTACCAGCCTTTATGCATCTCGTTATAGCATTGAGTTATTACATGGTAACCAGTGTATGAAGATCGACCCGGAATATCCGCATGAACCTGCCAGAATGCTGGAAGAAAAAGTATATCGAATGCGGCCTCATTAGCGGTTAGGGCGCGAAGAGAAAAGTAGCATCAGTTTAATCAAGGCTAATGTGTTATAATAACCATCCAAGATCATACTGTTAATTTGTATGTCGGCCACCCACCCTGAATCTTTGGGGTAAGCAATTCTGCTGGCGGATTCTCCTTGTGTTATCTCCATCTCTTATTGCCGCGCATCTGTGGCGATCCCTCCATAATCTATTGATTTTCTGACGTTCGATCGATCATTGAAGGTTTTATTGTCTCAGCTGTTTTTCAGTTGGGCGCAGTTTCCTTTTGGTGTTTGAAACGATGTCGATCATCTGAGGCCTAACAACATGATCGCATATCTTATTTTAGTACACCGTTATCCGAACCAATTCAAACGACTCTTTAAAGCGATTTATCATCCATCCAATCATTACATGATCCATGTCGATAAGCGTTCTGGTGCCGAATTACAGACAGAAATAAGTGATTTTCTGGCGGAATATCCAAATGCGTCGATGTTAAAAAGTGAAAAAGCACTGTGGGGTGGATACAGCCTGGTAGATGCCGAATTACGTGGTATGAATGAGTTATTGAAGATGGGGTTGGAATGGAAATTCTTTATCAATCTCAGTGCGCAAGATTTCCCGCTAAAGTCACAGACATACATCCATAATTATCTGAATAAGCACATTGGCAAAGACTTTTTGAAGGTGGCTAATCAGGCAGAAATTCGACCGGATACCATGCATCGCTTAGAAGAGTTTGTGACGGAAACAGATAATGAAATTATCAGCGAACCCGTTCAAAAACGTGCCTTTCTTAAAGGTGTGACGCCTTACATCGGTAATCAGTGGATGATCCTGAGCCGTAAATTTTGTGAATTTATCTCTCGTAGTCCGGAAGTCGATCGTTTCCGTGATTTTTATCGCAACACATTGATTGCCGACGAAGGTTTCTTCCAAACTGTGATCATGAACACCAGCTATAAAGCAGCGATTGTAAATGATGATAAACGAGCGATTGACTGGATACCGATGGGTACTATCAAGTTGCGTCCACGTGATTTTACGGCTGATGATGCTGAATTTTTGAAGAGTAGTGACGACTTATTTGCCCGTAAATTTGACGAGACCGTTGATCAGAATATTTTAACGATTCTTGAAGAACATCTAGTTCAGTCATCAGCGACGCCGGCAAAACTGATTGCGCCGAAAAGAGCTAAATATCCAACCGGTATTGCAGCTAATGCGATGACAGAAGCATTAGCTGAATAATCGGTCGGGCATTATATAAAAAGCCCGAATGAAATCAATCATTCGGGCTTTTTAATGTCTCTTTTCTAAGGCGGGGTTACACCAACCGGATGCCACCATCCTCAATGGTGATCAGCCCTTGTTTAAATAGACCGCCAATGGCTTTTTTAAACGTACCTTTACTCATGCTGAATTGAGAGTAAATCAGCTCGGGAGAACTCTTGTCACCGACAGGCAGGAAGCCGCCTTGTTTTTGCAGACGCGCCAGAATTTTTTCACCTGCTTCATCTTTACGTGCTAAACCCGGCTTATTCAGCGTGACATCGAGTTTGCCATCTTCATGAATTTTCTTGATATAACCTTTGGTGCGCTGACCGATTTTAACGGTCGTGAAAATTTCGTTGTAGAAAATCAGTCCCCAGAATTTTTTATTCACGATCACTTTATAGCCGAGATCGGTCTGTTCACAGACCAGCAAATCAACCTCTTCCCACGGTTCATACTGCGGCATCTCGATGCTTAAATAATGATCGAGGCGGCTGGTGGCAGTCGGACGGCTTTCGCGATCGAGATAAACATAGACTACGTAGGTGTGACCAGTTTGCATTGGTTTGGCTTGTTCATTGGCGGGCACAAATAGGTCTTTTTTCAAACCCCAATCGAGGAAGGCACCAATGCGACTGGCTGAAATCACTTTCAGGCCGGCAAATTCGCCGACCTGGGCTAACGGTTTATCGGCGCTGATGACGAGTTCACTATCGCCATCAAGATAGGGGAACACAGCCAGTGTGCTGCCTTCTTTAATGGCTTCCGGCAACTGACTTTGTGGCACAAACACATGGCCTAAATCATCTGCATCCAACCAGGCGCCTTTTTCATCGATTTTAATTATTGGGAGGGAATTCATGCGGCCAAGTTGGATCATAGTGTGGTTCTCTTCGACAAAATTACATAACAAATAGAACGGAATGATATCACTTCAAATCAGGTGTCGGGGATTTTTACGAAACAAGATACCCTTAGTTTATGTAATCGATTACATATGAGGTGGGGGTATGTTACATTTCTTTTGTCATTAACCGCGTTCAACTAGCAAAAAACAACGCAGATAAACGTGATAATTCAATGTTCTGGCAAGAAAAGCAGCCAAAACTATAGCTTTGTTGTTGTGAAACAGGAAAATAGTCACATGAATTATGGAAGTATGGCTTCCAGATTGAATTAATCGATATTAGGTGGAGACACACAATTTATGGCGACCATCAAAGATGTTGCCCGTTTGGCGGGCGTGTCGGTGGCGACTGTTTCCCGCGTACTGAATAGCTCACCGAAAACGAGCCCGGAATCGCGGGAAGCGGTGAAAAAAGCCATGGATGAATTGAAATATCATCCGAATGCTAACGCGCGCGCACTTTCTCATCAGGGCAATGAAACGCTGGGAATTGTCGTGGGCGATGTGTCATCCCCGTTTTTCGGCATTATGGTAAAAGCGGTCGATCAGGTTGCTTATGCCACCGGCAATTTTTTGCTGGTAGGGAACAGCTATCATGATGCCAAACGTGAACGGAAAGCCATAGAGCAACTGCTGCGGCATCAATGTGCCGGTATCGTCGTGCATGCCATGATGCTGTCAGATGAAGAGTTACAGCATTTTATGGCGCATGTGCCGGGTATGGTGATGATCAACCGGACTGTGCCGGGTTATGAGTCGCGCTGTATCAATTTAGATAATCGCTTTGGCGCTGAATTGGCAACAAATCACCTTATTCAACAAGGACATAGGTCCATTGCCTTTCTGTCGTCATCCTACCGTATTGCGGATGCTTTTGAGCGTCAGCAAGGTTATATCGATGCGTTAACGCAGCATGGCATTCCGGTCGATGAACGATTGATTATTCAGGGAACACCCGATGAAATTGGCGGTGAACGGGCGGTGGTTGAACTGCTAAATCAAGGCAGAAAAGCCACGGGGATCGTCTGTTATAACGACCCGATGGCCGCAGGGGCGCTGTCGGCGTTGACGGATAATGGCATTCAAATACCAACCCAGATCTCGGTTATCGGTTTTGATGACGTGCTTATTGCCAACTATTTGCAGCCGCATTTAACGACAATTCGGTATCCGGTAGTTGATATGGCAACTCAAGCAGCGCGTTTAGCCATTGCCTTGGCGCACGGTGAGCCAGCACCGGATGTCACTAATTTGTTTATTCCAACATTGGTGCGCCGCTATTCCGTGGCACCGGTGGTTCCTGCCTAAATATTACTTATTATTACACGACTGAATAAGTTTAATTTGGAAACGATGCCATATAGAAATAAGACTATTTTCTATATGGTTATCGCTACCTGTTTAGCTTTTAATTACCTGAAATTTAAAATAAATACATACAAATCAATATCTTAATTTTTAATTTCCTTCCCAATAAAGCAAAATCTTCAAATTCCTGTTTATTTTGATGTTCATCACGTTTGCTGATTTGTTTTGCCTCTGAATTTGATGATTATCACGTTTCGAATCAACGCAGATATCTATTCAGTTCTATACCTCGCTAGGATTGGGTAATCGTTTACACGGAAGTGGTGTAAACAGGTTCGGCGGCCATCTCTGTGGAATTTTGTTGGCGCGGTGTCAGCGTCGCTGAGTGACTTTAAGTATCTGTTGAGTTTGCTTCAAACCGGAAGCGTTCATGGAGAACATCACTATGAGTTTCGAAAAAAACAATCTCGTTCGTAACCTGACTCTGGGTGTCGTTGTGGCAACCTGTAGCATGTCTGCGCTGGCTAAAAAGAATGAGCTGACCGTTTGGGCGTGGGACCCTAACTTCAATATCGCGATCATGGAGCAGGCGAAAGCGACCTACCAAAAAGCTCATCCTGATGTTGCTATTAAAGTCGTTGATTTTGCGAAAGCCGATCTTGAGCAGAAGATGCACACCATGCTGGCTTCCGGCATGACTAAATCATTGCCTGATATCGTGCTGGTGGAAGATTACAACGCCCCTAAATTCCTGAGTTCTTATCCCGGCGCTTTTGCGGCGATGGATGGCAAAGTCGATTACACCAAATTTGCCCCTTACAAAGTTGAACTGATGACTATGAACGGCAAAACCTATGGTATGCCATTCGATTCCGGTGTAACCGGTATGTATTACCGCAAAGACTTACTGGCTCAGGCCGGTTTCAAACCAGAAGATATGCAAAACATTACTTGGGATCGTTTCATTGAGATCGGCAAAGCCGTGAAAGCGAAAACCGGCAAAGCGATGTTAGGCAATGACCCGAATGATCCGGGTTTAGTGCGCGTCATGATGCAGTCTGCTGGTAGCTGGTATTTTGATGAGAAAGGCGCTTTAAACATCAAAAATAACGAAGCACTGAAAGAAGCACTACGTATTGAAAAAAGCATGACCGATGCCGGTATTGTGCGCCCAACCATGGGCTGGTCTGAGTGGGTGGGGGCGGTGAACCATGGCGATGTAGCCACGATTACCACTGGTGTGTGGATCACTGCTTCTGTAAAAGCCGGT
>CAIZDF010000340.1 GCA_903931645.1 uncultured Tolumonas sp. | reverse complement strand
GTATCAACGCACTGCCTTCAGCGCCGGCCTTGCTGAGCAAATCCTCCTGCGGCACGGCGGGCACTTCAATCTGGATGTCGATCCGGTCGAGCAAAGGGCCGGAAATTTTACCTCGATAGCGCGACACCTGATCCGGCGTACAGCGGCATTTTCCGTTGTAGTGCCCCAGATAGCCGCAAGGGCAGGGATTCATCGCGGCGATGAGCTGAAATTGCGCGGGAAATTCGGCACGCCGGGCTGCGCGAGAGATGGTGATGTGTCCCGATTCCAGCGGTTCGCGCAGCACTTCCAGCACGCTGCGGTCGAATTCGGGCAATTCATCGAGAAATAACACCCCATGCAAGGCCATGGAGATTTCGCCGGGGCGCGGATTGCTGCCGCCACCGACCAGCGCCACGTCGGATGCCGTGTGGTGAGGCGCACGATAAGGGCGGGTTTTCCACTTCGTTACATCGAAATTACCGTCCAGCGATTGCAAGGCCGCACTCTCCAGCGCTTCCCTTTCTGTCATATTCGGCAAAATACCGGGGAAACGCGCGGCCAGCATCGACTTTCCCGTGCCTGGCGGCCCCATCATCAGCACGCTATGACCACCAGCGGCGGCGATTTCCAAGGCACGTTTAACCTGATCCTGGCCTTTAACCTCGCTCATATCGGGATAGTGCGGTGCGATCGTCTGCGGCTGACTAATATAGGGTTGAATCAACTCACGTCCCGACAGATGCGCGGCCACCTGCAACAACGTTTTGGCAGGATAGACCACGGCCGCTTCCACCAGCGCGGCTTCGGCCGCATTAACTTCAGGCAAAATAAAGGCTCGTCCGGAGTTTGCGGCACGATAAGTCATCGCCAGTGCGCCGCGTATTGAACGCAATTCGCCGGTCAGGGCGAGTTCACCCGCGTATTCATACGCACTCAATTTTTCTGACGGGATTTGTTCCGTTGCCGCGAGTATGCCCAGTGCAATTGGTAAATCGTAGCGACCACTCTCCTTGGGTAAATCGGCGGGAGCGAGGTTGACGGTGATGCGCCGCGCGGGAAATTCAAAATGACAATTTTGCAGTGCGGCACGCACGCGCTCCCGGCTTTCCTTGACCTCGGTTTCCGGCAGGCCGACGATGGTGAAGCTGGGCAGGCCGCCCGCCAGATGCACCTCGACGGTGACCAACTCAGCCTCCATGCCGGATAACGCACGGCTATAGAGTACCGCCAGACTCATAACGTCATCCCCGCGCAGGCGGGGATCCAGCCGTCTGAACAGCGTCGCGCAGTGCTTCCAGTTCGCCAACCCGCGCTTCCAGTGCGGTGAGTTGTTCGCGAGCACGCGAGAGCACTTGCGCCTGAATATCGAACTCTTCACGGGTAACCAGATCAAGTTTGGTAAAACCTTGCGTCAACAAGGCGCGCATATTCTTCTCGATGTCTTTAGCAGGGCTGTTATTGACAGCCTCGCTCAGTTTGGCAGAGATATCTTCGAAAATTTTGGCATTCAGCATGGTGCGGCTCCTCGGATAGGTAGGTGGATTATTCAATGGCAAACAAATCTTTGCGAGAGTGTAGCAAAACTGCTGCTGCGGGGCACGCTATTGGTGCGTTTGACGTGCATGTTGCATGAGCGTGGTGCGCGGAGTATCTCGTGCATAACGGTTAGATTATGTAATTTATTGATTATTATCAATAAATATTTGTGGCACGCATCCTGCTTATAAGTTCATGCAGAAAATTCACTTTGTTATAAACCTTAAGAAAGGAAACATCATGTTACACAGCAAATTATTGAACACCCTGATCCTCGCAGCTTTGGTAGCCCCTGGCATTGCAATGGCTGAAGATGCACCTGCTGCTGCACCAGCACCAGCTTTCACATCAAACGTTGCGCTGGTATCAGACTACCTATATCGCGGCATTTCACAAACTGGTGGCAAGCCTGCGATCCAAGGCGGTTTTGACTATGCTCACACTAGCGGATTTTACGCCGGCGTTTGGGGTTCAAGCATCAGCTGGTTGACCGACAGCCCTGCAGTAACCGGTGCCACCAGTTCACAACTTGAGCTAGACACCTACCTCGGCTTCAAGAACAGCTTTGCCGAAGACTTTAGCTATGATGTAGGTTACCTGCGTTACAACTACCCGGCCAGCTATACAGCCACACTGCCAGCCGGCGCGGCAAAAGCTGATACAGATGAAATCTACGGTGCATTGGGTTATAAATTTGTTACTGCGAAATACTCCTATAGTCTGGGCAATGTATTCGGTATCGACAAATCAAAAGGCACGACTTACCTAGATGTAACTGCAACGTATCCAGTTGCTGATTCTGGATTTACCTTAATCGCACATGCAGGTAAGCAAACATACAAGGGCAGTGTTGCTGACGGTCTGGTAGCAGCAAACAGCACACCTACTTACAGTGATTACAAGCTTGGCGTTACAAAAGACTTCGGCGGCTTTGTATTTGGTCTGGCATACAGCAATACCAATGCCAACAAGACGCAATACACCAGCGGCACCGGCAAGTTCCTAGGCAAGAACACCACAGTTTTGTCTCTGACACGTACATTCTAATTAACACAGGGCGGGAGCATTCCCGCCCTACCCGAGGAGATTGTTATGAAAATGATCACAGCGATTATCAAGCCATTCAAGCTTGATGAAGTGCGTGAAGCGTTGTCCGCCATCGGCGTGCAAGGCATCACAGTCACCGAAGTCAAAGGCTTCGGACGGCAAAAGGGTCACACCGAGTTGTATCGCGGTGCGGAATACGTGGTGGATTTTCTGCCTAAAATCAAACTGGAAGCAGCCATTCAGGCAGACCAGCTCGATCGCGTACTCGAAGTGATTGAGAAGTCGGCTCAAACCGGCAAGATAGGCGATGGCAAGATTTTCGTACAAGATCTTGAACAAGTGATCCGTATTCGTACCGGCGAAACCGGTCCGGAAGCCCTTTAAGGAGATCGAAATGAAGAAACTATTAGCCTCATTCGTGCTGCTTTTCGCCTTGTGCGGAATGTCAGCACCAACATTTGCTGAAGAAGCAGCTTCCGCTCCGACAGCGACCGCTGCTGCACCTGCAGTTGCCGCTCCCGCAGCAGCTCCTGCTGCAGATGCTGCATCAGGTGTTGCTGCAACGCCGGCTCCTGCACTGGTACCAAACAAGGGTGATACATCCTGGATGATCGTTGCAACATTGCTGGTCATCATGATGTCGATTCCTGGTCTGGCACTGTTCTACGGCGGTCTGGTTCGCAGCAAAAACATGCTGTCCATCCTGATGCAAGTATTCAGTATTTTTGCACTGATCAGCGTGCTCTGGGCTGTTTACGGCTACTCGCTGGCTTTCACCGAAGGCAATGCATTTATCGGTGGATTTGACAGACTGTTCCTGAAGGGGATTTTTGATCCTGTGACAGGTTCCGTTGCCAATGCAGCCACCTTCAGCAAAGGCGTTGTGATTCCTGAGTTCATCTTCGCTGCGTTCCAGGCTACTTTCGCTGCGATTACCGTTGCATTGATCGTCGGCGCATTTGCAGAACGTATGAAGTTTTCAGCGGTCATGTTGTTTTCCGGTTTGTGGTTCACTTTTGCTTACCTGCCTATCGCTCACATGGTCTGGTTCTGGACAGGTCCTGATGCCATCACAGATGCAGCTACTCTGGCGACAGAAACTGCTAAGGCTGGCTGGTTGTTCCAAAAAGGTGCACTGGACTTTGCTGGTGGTACCGTGGTTCACATCAACGCAGCGGTTGCAGGTCTGGTTGGTGCGTTCATGGTCGGCAAGCGTATCGGTTACGGCAAAGAAGCCATGGCTCCTCACAACCTGGTAATGACCATGATCGGTGCTGCACTGTTGTGGGTGGGCTGGTTCGGTTTCAACGCAGGTTCTGCACTGGAAGCGGGCGGCACTGCAACTCTGGCTTTTGCTAACACTTTCCTGGCAACTGCGGCTGCGGTACTTTCCTGGTTGGCTGCTGAATGGCTGTTGAAGGGCAAACCAAGTCTGTTGGGCGCTGCATCTGGCGCTGTTGCAGGTCTGGTTGCCATCACTCCTGCTTGCGGCTATGTTGGTGTCGGCGGTGGTTTGTTTATCGGTGCACTCTCCGGTGTTGTTTGCTTCTGGGGTGTTACGGGTCTGAAGAAACTGCTGGGTGCGGATGATGCGCTGGATGTATTCGGTGTACACGGCGTAGGCGGTATTTTGGGTGCGATGCTCACTGGCGTATTCAACAACTGGAGTCTGGGTGGTACTGGTATCTCTGACTACGTTGCTAACACGGTTGTGAACACCGAAATTGGCGCACAAGTCTGGATCCAAGCTCAAGCGGTCGGTACAACCATCCTCTGGTCTGGTCTGGTTGCCTTCATCTGCTACAAGGTTGTTGATCTGACTATCGGTCTGCGTGTTACAGCTGAAGAAGAACGCGAAGGTCTGGATACTTCATCTCACGGCGAGCGCGCTTACAACTACTAGGATTTACCTCTCCTCCCTGGAGCCAGTCCCGGCTCCTTTTTACAGGGCACCCCAGGGTGCCCTTTTTTATAAAAAATATTTTTAGGGTCTTTTCACCGCCGCACATAAATAATTTATAACTATCTGATTAAATTTATTATTTTGCAACGATGAAAATATCTTTTACTTTAACAGGAGAATCAAAATGGCGGGCGAAATGGAAGTATTGTTTTCTTTGGCAGGTCGAATGCACACCTTAATGAGACGTGAAACCAGTCGCATCATCGATGTTGAATGGATGTGCATTGATGGTGCGTACACGCGGGAAATCCTCAGGCTGGTTGATACCAGCGAATCCGACGAACTGCAAAAGTTGGGCGACAGAATCAGAGAGGTGCATCCTGCATTGCTAAAAACGGAAGCAAAGACGTCGCCACTCAACGTCCCGAGTGATCGCAAATATATGAATACACTGAGATAACTCAGCGGCACGAGTTGAAACGAAAAACTGACTGCGCTATGTGAATTTCACAGGTGGCACTTCACATCACCCGTGGATTTCACATAGAGCCAAAATAGTGATTAGCGGCTAATGGCGCACATCGCTAGTTTCAACCGCTGCGGTCACAGAAAACAACTGGGCGGCATCGACACGATCGAATTCGTAGCGGTGATTACAGAACTCACAATGCACCTCGATGACGGGTCGTTCGGTTAGCACCGACTCGACTTCCGCTTCACCTAACATCCGCAACATCTGCGCGACGTTGTCGCGGGTGCAGGTGCAATGAAATACAACCGGCTGCGCCTCAAACAATCTCACATCTTCATCGTGAAAGAGCCTATACAACAAGTCTTCCGTCGGCAATGCCAGCAATTCATCGTCATGCAAAGTATCCGCCAGTTGCGTGTATCGCGGCCAGGCATCTACATCTACATCGTTCTGCTCAGGCAACTTTTGCAACAGCATACCGGAGGCCGATTGCTCGTCAACCGCCAGCCACAAACGTGTTTCCAATTGTTCGGAACGGAACATATAGTTTTGCAGGATCTCCGCAATACTCTCCCCTTCCAGTTCGACGATACCCTGATAAGCCGGCTTACCATCTTTTTGGATGAGCGTGATGACGAAGCGGCCGTCCCCGAAGAGTTCAGAAAAACTACCTTGCAACTGTCCATCCCACTTCGCCGTTGCACGCAGCTTCAGGTCACCGCTGCATTCCACCACCAACAACTGGATCGGGCCGGTTCCCTGTATTTGCAACAGCAGCGAACCGTCCAGTTTGAGCGTGGCGGCTAGCAACACCGCAGCAGCCGTCAACTCACCCATCATCTGACGCAAGACCTGTGGATAGTCGTGGCGTTCCAGCACGTTGCGCCATGAGGCATCCAGGTGCACCCGTTCGCCCCGTATCGGAGCATGTTCAAACAAGAAGCGGCTAACAGTATCAGATTGAGATTTCATGGATGCAATGATAACACGTCACAATGATTCCCCCGGCTGAAGCAACCTTGGCAGCCCCCTCTTTCAGCGCTGATGCGCGTTGCTATCTCCGGCTTGACTTTACGGCTGTGATTTAATCCCAAATAATCCATTAGTTCCGTCATTGATGAAACCACTAAACATTATCTAAGCTGACAAAATACGCCAGCTAAGACCCTGTTTATCCCGCGAGATATACATTCCGCGAAGCGTACAAAACCAAGGTTATGTCCCACTGTGTGGGTATTATTCGATAATCTGGATACCAGCCTTCGCCGGTATGACGTGTTTTTTTGCTAATGAACAATCCGGGTTAATAACAACGCGGCTCCGTTGACTAAACCAACTGGTCGGTGGCGAACAGCAGCTATCGTTACGCAAAATAAGGGCAATTGATATATCAAGCGTTTTCGTACCAACCCTTGCTGCGCTTCACGAGGTAGACCACGCTCAACATCACCGGCACTTCAATCAACACGCCGACGACGGTTGCCAATGCGGCACCGGATTCAAAACCGAACAGACTGATCGCGGCGGCGACAGCTAACTCAAAGAAGTTGGATGCGCCGATCAATGCTGACGGTCCGGCCACACAATGCGCTTCACCTACACGGCGATTCAGCCAATAGGCCAGCGCTGAGTTAAAGTACACCTGAATCGTGATCGGCACGGCGAGCATGGCGATGATCAACGGTTGTTCGACGATGGCTTTTCCCTGAAATGCGAACAGCAACACCAAAGTCAGCAGCAGCGCGGAGATAGACCACGGGCCGATTTTTTCCAGCGTCTGATCGAAAGCGGCTTGTCCGTTTCTCAGCAATACTCTGCGCAATAGTTGCGAGAGGATGACCGGAATAACGATATACAGCACCACTGACACCAGCAGCGTATCCCACGGCACAACGATGGATGACATACCCAGCAACAGGGCGACCAACGGCGCGAAGGCGAACACCATGATCGCGTCGTTGAGGGCGACCTGACTCAAGGTGAATAACGGCTCACCGTTGACCAGACGACTCCAGACAAACACCATCGCGGTGCATGGGGCTGCCGCCAGCAAAATGAGTCCGGCTATATAGCTGTCTAGTTGTTCGGCTGGCAAATATGGCGCAAAAAAATGGCGGATAAATAACCAGCCCAGCAGCGCCATTGAAAACGGCTTGACCGCCCAGTTGATGAATAAGGTCACACCTATGCCGCGCCAGTGTTTACCCACCTGATGCAACGCGCCAAAATCGATGCGCAACAGCATGGGAATAATCATCACCCAGATCAGCAAGCCGACCGGCAGATTCACCTTCGCCACTTCCAGACTGCCCAGCCAGTGAAACGGTGCCGGCAACATCTGCCCCAATACGACACCGACCACGATACACAGAAAAACCCATAGGGTCAGATAGCGTTCAAATACATTCATGATTTAATCCTTACCAAGTTTGACTAGTGCTCGCAACGCCGCAATTCCGACCGGCTCTTCCGCCTGAACTGGAACGACGGCGACGCGCTTCGAATATTGCTGGACGGCGGCCAGTTGCGCCCATTCATGTTCAGCCCGTAGCGCGAGCAGTGGTGAAGCCGGATGGGCTGCGGCCAGACTCTGATTGACGATCCATGCCCACGGCTCGATGCCCGCACGACGCAAATCTTGTTGCAAGCTGGCCGCCTCCAGTACCGGCGTCGTTTCAGCCAGAGTCACGATCAGAATGCGGGTGTGCTCCTGATTCTGAAGTTGCATCATCGGAGTCGACAAGTGCGCGTCATCCTTCATGTTGCGAGCGACTTCACGGTGATAAGCTCCGGTGGCATCAAGCAGCAGAAGAGTGTGGCCAGTTGGCGCGGTGTCCATCACCACAAATTTCTGGTC
>CAIZDF010000339.1 GCA_903931645.1 uncultured Tolumonas sp. | reverse complement strand
TTTGAGTTTCAAATAGTGGAGCAATTGGCATCTGGAACTTGCAGCCGACTTCTTTCAGCAGCAATTGTACGGCTAATACGTCAGATGGCTGACGTGCCATCGAGATGATATAGATCCCGAAAGCATCTGGGTCTGTTTGCGCAATAACACGACAAGTATCGATAACTTCTTGTGATTCAGCACTTGGTTGCCAGTTGGCTGGCAGCAATGGACGACGTGATTCCAGCTCTCTTAGCAAGAACTCTTGTTTTTCGCTTTCGTTCCATTGCGCATAATCGCCCAGCCCCAAATATTTCGTCAGTTCAGAGCAGACTTGGCCGTGGCGTTCACCATCCTGACGAATATCCAGTTTTAGCAGGTTGATACCAAAACAGGCTAGTTTACGCATCACATCCAGCAACATGCCATCGGCAATGATACTCATCCCGCATGCTTGCAATGAGCGGTAGCAGAGCTCTAGTGGTTCACGCAGCTGCTCGGTACGGGTGATCAGGTCGCGGTTTTCAGTGTATTGGCCCTGTAACTTAGCGGTAACTGCTTGCTGTGTTTCACGCAATGCGTCACGAACACCACGTAACATTTCACGATATGGTTCACCACATTCACCTACACGCTGACGTAATTCGTCATTACAGTCAGTCATCGAGAGCTCAGAAACCAGCTCTTGAATATCGGTCAGGAACAGATTGATGGCCACCCAGCGCGACAGCAATAAAACTTCCTGTGTCACTTTCGCGGTAACAAACGGGTTGCCATCACGGTCACCACCCATCCAAGAAGCAATGCGAATTGGGTGTGCATGTAGTGGCAAACGAATACCAAAATTTTCTTGTAAACGGTCATCCAGTTTACGTAAAAACAATGGGATAGCTGGCCACAAGTTGTTTTCAATAACCGCAAAACCCCATTTTGCTTCATCAACCGGTGTTGGACGTTGCTGACGAATTTCGTTGGTGTGCCACGACTGATTGACCAGCTGCTCAATGCGGTGCTGGATAAATTTGCACTCACGAGGCGTCAGATCCTGCAGTTCCAACTCTTCCAAACATTCGTTCAGTTGCACGTGCTTATGAATCAACGTGCGGCGTGTCACTTCGGTTGGATGCGCGGTCAGAACCAGTTCGATGTCCAGTTCACAAACGGTATCAATGATTTCCTGTTCAGACAGGTTGGCGTTTTTCAGTTTATCGAACAGTTTGTCCAGTGGGTCTGGC
This sequence comes from uncultured Tolumonas sp., assembly GCA_903931645.1. GTDB lineage: Bacteria > Pseudomonadota > Gammaproteobacteria > Enterobacterales > Aeromonadaceae > Tolumonas. The sequence goes on along the minus strand of CAIZDF010000339.1, from coordinate 4,027 downwards.
GTAGTATGCAATTCACCCTGACGTGACATGGAGTGAAACTGTTCAGCTACGTTGGCCAGATTAAGAAATTGGCTGAATGCGCGCGCGACAGGCAATAGTTCGTCATCACTCAGGTTTTGTAACGTAGATATCAGTTTTTGTCTGTCTTCTTCGTTACCCTGACGGGAAGATTTAGCCAGCTGACGAATATTCTCGATCTTGTCGAGAAATTCCTCGCCAAGATGTTCCTTGATGGTCTTGCCCAGCAGTTGGCCAAGCATGCCAACATTACCGCGCAATGCCGCGTACATATCATTCATTATGTCGTCCTTACAATAATAGCGGGGCATACAGCAAGTACCCCACGAGCAGTTCCAATTATCAGTAATCTTGTTGGCAGATCAACGAGTGAACGCCTTAAAAATGCAAAAAAGTGCACTGTTTTGGTTATAAACAGAAACGCTGCACCAAATGGCGGATCAATTCCGTTGTTGGTTTAACAAAGGATAGGTCAAGGTATTCATCTGGCTGGTGTGCCTGAGTAATGTAGCCGGGCCCCATCACGATGGTTTCGCAGCCGAGTTGTTGAATAAAAGGTGCTTCGGTACAGTAATTCACAACCTCTGCCGGATGGCCACTCAGCACTTCGGCTTCTTTAACCAGTAATGAATTTTCATCACAGCCATACGGCGGCACGGGTTCATGTAGATGTTCGAGACTGATGGCGCCCGGATATTCCGCTTCTACCGGTGCTAAATGGCGTTTTAACTCGGCAATTAAATCTTCTGGCATGACACCAGGAATTGGGCGTAAATCGATACACAGTTCGCAGCCACCACAAATACGGTTAGCGCTGTCGCCGCCATGAATACTGCCCAGATTTAACGTCGGGTAGGGCACATCAAAATGCGCATTGTTATATTTCTGCTTTAATTCCTGCTGCATCACCAGCACTTTGCTTAGCACTTTATGCATGATCTCGATGGCATTGATACCATTCGCCGGGTTCGATGAATGCCCGCTTTTGCCTGTCACTCTGATCGCTTCAGACATGTGACCTTTATGCATAAATACCGGCACTAAACCTGTTGGCTCACCAATTACCGCATAATCTGGTCGGATTGGGTGGGCATCGGCAATCGCTTTTGCCCCAGCCATGCTGGTCTCTTCGTCGGCGGTTGCCAGAATACGTAAGGGTTTTTTCAGCTGAGTTAAGTCGATATCTTTTAATGCTTCGGCAATAAAGACAAAAAAGCCTTTCATATCGATGGTACCAAGACCATAAATACGATCACCTTCTTGCGTTAGCTGGAAGGGGTCTTTCTGCCAACGTCCGGCATCAAAAGGTACGGTATCAGTGTGACCGGCAAGGAGCAGTCCACCGTCACCACTACCAATGGTCGCGATCAGATTCAATTTTCCTGCTGTGCCTGGCACGGGCGTAATATCGATCTGCATACCAAATTGTTCAAACCACGATGCCAGCAGTTCGATTACACCTTTATTACTCTGATCCCAGGCAGGATCTGTGCTGCTGATCGACGGGAGCGCGATAATATCGCGGTACATCTGAAAAAAATCGAGATTACTCATGTTTCCTCCTTGCGCGGCACAGTTTAATTTGGTAAATAATAGAAATGCAATCGAAATGCATAAATATTAACTTCTGAGGGCCGCATTATAGCGGCTTCAGTCACAAGGCAACCAATATGTTCATTCAGCAATTTTTCTTCGCTCGACGATATATTTCTGTTTGAATCTGCCACACTATGTGCCGCAGAAGTCCGCATTTCACTTCGCTACGAATTAATCTGAATTGAGATAAATGGAAAGCACTATGCTTAATGTCGTAATTATTGGTGCCAGTGGCTATGCCGGTGCAGAGCTTGCTTTATTAGTGCACAAACACCCTGAGCTTAACCTGAAAGGGCTCTATGTGTCTGCAGGTAGTCAGGATGCCAACAAACCTTTTTCTGCTTTGCATCCACAATGCTTAGGTCTGGTCGATCTGCCAGTTAAGCCGTTAGATGATGCGGGTATGCAAGAAGCTAAAACCTGTACTGATCTTGTTTGCTTGGCGACCGCGCATGAAGTCAGTATGAATCTGGCGCCTGTTTTCTTAGCTGCGGGTATTCCGGTGTTTGATCTGTCTGGTGCATTCCGTGTACAGCAAGATGGTTTCTACGATAAATATTATGGTTTCACGCACGATCAACCTGAATGGCTGTCGAAAGCAGTTTATGGTTTAGCGGAGTGGAATGCTGAGCAAATCAAGCAGACTGATCTGGTTGCGGTCGCAGGCTGTTATCCAACCGCATCATTGCTGGCGTTGAAACCGCTGATGGAAGCGGGTCTTATCAAAGCGGAGACCACTCCGATCATCAATGCGGTATCCGGCGTTTCTGGTGCAGGTCGTAAAGCGGCGATTGGTACCAGTTTCTGTGAAGTGAGCTTGAACCCTTATGGTGTCTTTAATCACCGTCATCAGCCAGAAATCAGTTATCACTTGGGTGGAAAGGTAATTTTCCAACCGCATCTGGGGAATTTTGTTCGCGGCATTCTGGCGACCATTTATGTACAGCTGGCTGATGGTGTGACTGAAGAGCAAGTTAATGCCGCTTATGCCCAAGCTTACACCGATAGCCCAATAGTCCGCCTCAGCAAACAATGGCCGTCGATCCGCAGTGTTGCCGGAACGCCATTCTGTGATCTGCATTGGCAAATGCAGGATGGAATGCTGATTGTTGGTTCAGCGATCGATAACTTGTTGAAAGGTGCCTCATCACAAGCACTGCAATGTATTAATCTGCGGTTTGGTTTCGCGCCAACCACTGGTTTGATGTAAGTAAGGACTCAAGATAAATGACACAACAAGTTCCATTGATCATCAAACTGGGTGGTGCGCTGTTAGAAACGGAAGGCGCATTGACGTCCTTTATCGGCGGTATCCAACGCTTTTTGCAACAATTCCCGCGCCCATTAGTTTTAGTGCATGGTGGTGGTTGTCTGGTTGATGATCTGCTGAAAGCACTGGGTAAAACCAGCACTAAGAAAAATGGTCTACGTGTTACACCGGCTGATCAAATTCCCTATGTTGTTGGCGCTTTAGCGGGTACAGCCAACAAACAAATGATGGCGGAAGCGATTGCTCAAGGGTTGAACCCGGTGGGTTTAAGTCTGGCCGATGGTGGTTTGTGCGATGTCACCCAGCTTGATCCTGAGTTGGGCAACGTTGGTGATTGCAAACCAAAAAATCCAGCATTGCTGCAAGTATTACTGGCACAAAATTTCCTGCCAGTGATTAGCTCGATTGGTATCACCGCGCAAGGTGAATTGATGAACGTCAATGCCGATCAAGCGGCCATTGCACTAGCCGAGCTGTTGGATGCCGATCTGATCATGTTGTCCGATGTAGTTGGGATATTGGATGCAAATAAGCAACTGATCCCTGAATTGAACACAGTGAAAACGGAACAACTGGTTGCGGATGGCGTGATCACTGATGGTATGGCAGTCAAAGTTAAAGCTGCACTGCAAGTTTCTGCTGCAATTCAAAAACCGATTGTGGTTGCCAGCTGGCGAGATCCTGATTTGTTACTGAAGCTCGCGAAGGGCGAAACAACGGGTACTCGTATTCAAGCTTAATAAATGGATTATTAAGGAGCGCAGTGATGCGTCATCTGTTAGATACCACGGAATTTAATAAAGAAGAGTTAGAAACCCTGATCGCGTTAGGGCGGGATATGAAAGCCAAGCCAGCCGATTATCGTACCGGCTTAGCAGGCAAAAACATCGTGACGCTGTTTGAAAAGCAGTCACTGCGCACTCGTGTGACTTTTGATATCGGTATCAATCGTCTCGGCGGCCATGCGGTTTATCTGGATCAACAGAATGGCGCAATTGGTCATCGGGAGTCGGTGAAAGATTATGCCGAAAACTTATCGCGCTGGTGTGACGGTATTGTCGCCCGCGTTTTCGATCATAAGACGCTACTGGGTTTGCGTGAACATGCTACCGTTCCTGTGGTGAACTCACTGTGTAATTTGTA
>CAIZDF010000338.1 GCA_903931645.1 uncultured Tolumonas sp. | reverse complement strand
TGAAACTGCACGCCCCTCTTTACCTGCCATTGCCTTAACTTGTGATGGTAATCTGATGAGTTCGCTCAGCCATTACGGTAAATTTGAAGATGTCTATGCCCACCAAATCCGGGCGCTAGGCCAGCAAGGTGATATTTTAGTGCTGATCACCACCGAAGAAGATAATCGGGAATTGATCCATGCAGCGGAAGCAGCTTTATCCCGCGACATGACGATGGTGATTTTAAATACCGGATACGGCGGAGAACTGGCGGGTTTACTGGGGCAAAGTGATGTTGAAATTCGCTGTCCTTCTGCTCGTTTTTCACGCATTCTGGAAGTACATTTACTGGTATTAAACTGCCTGAGTGATCTGATTGACCAAACCCTGTTCCCCCAATAATTCATTGAGGAATTGCTATGTTTCGTAAGCTGCTCCCGTTATCGCTAGCTGGTTTACTCTTGCTACAAGGCTGTGTCGGCGTCTTATTGGCTGGTGGTGCAACGACTGGTGTCGTTGTTGCCAAAGACCGACGCACCGTCACAGCCCAGGTAGATGATCAGAAAATTGAGCTGAACGCCCGACATGATCTGTCAGAACGCACTGACATTTCCCGTACCAGCCATATCTCCATCAATAGCAATAACGGCATTGTGTTATTGGTTGGGCAAACCCCGCATCAAAAATACAGCGATGAAGTTCGTGCCATGGTTGAACGCCAGGAAGGGGTACGGAAGATCTATAATGAAATTAAGATCACTGAACCTACTGGTTATGATATCCGCTCTAATGACAGCTGGATCACCTCGAAAGTGCGTACCATGTTGATTGCGGAAAAACATTTCGACAGCAGTCACGTTAAAGTCGTCACTGAAGATAGTCAGGTCTTCCTGATGGGTCTGGTTACTCACGATGAAGGGGAATTGGCTGTTGAGATCGCACGCAATGTATCGGGTGTAGAAAAAGTGATCCGCGTATTTGAATACGTTCAGAAATAATGCTTTCTGCGGTAATAAAAAAGGGAACTTCAAGTTCCCTTTTTTATTTTATTTGATCACCCGTAAGGTCGGCCGGCCATCCGGACGAGGCGATTTTGGCGCTTCATCGTCGGTGACTTTGGCTTTTTCAGGTGATGATGTCTCATCTTCCAGCCAAGCTGCATAAGCAGGCTCTGGCGGGAAAAACGTACCGACACCATTCTCGCGGGCATGGATCGCCAGCACCGCGGCCATGGGAATATAAACCTGTTGCGGTACGCCACCAAAACGGGCATTGAAGCTAACTGCTTCATTGTCCATCGTGAAAGCAACCACTGCTTGCGGAGCAATGTTGAGAACAATCTGTCCGTCGCGCGCAAATTGTTGCGGCACCTGAACCATCCGCGCGTTAGCATCCACTAACAGATGCGGCGTCATATCATTATCCAGCAACCATTCGTAGAAAGCCCGCAGCAGATAGGGGCGACTGGGCGTCATGTTCGGTTCCATTACAGTGGTCCGTTACGCATTTCACGTTCAATATCAGTCAGCGAAGCTTGGAATGAGTCGCGATCAAACAAACGAGTCATATAAGCTTTTAGTTCTTTGGCACCTTTGCCCGTGAATTCAATACCCATGATTGGCAGGCGCCACATCAATGGTGCCATGTAGCAATCTACCTGGCTGAATTCTTCGTTCATGAAATAAGGATATTCCTGGAACAGTGGCGCCATCGATTGCAGACTTTCACGCAATTGCTTGCGGGCAGCCTCTGCATCTGGCGCATTGTTCAGGATCTTGTCTGCCAGAGTGTACCAGTCCAGTTCAACACGGTGCATCATCAGACGACAGTTACCACGGGCCACCGGATAAACCGGCATTAAAGGCGGATGTGGGAAACGCTCGTCGAGATATTCCATGATGATGCGAGAGGTGTAGAGCACCAGATCACGATCAACCAGAGTAGGAACAGAGTTATATGGGTTTAACTCCAGCAATTCTTCTGGCAGATTGTTTACATCTACCATGCAAATATCAAAGGTCACACCTTTCTCGGCCAGGACGATACGTACCTGGTGACTAAACATGTCATTGCCGGAGAACAGGGTCATGACGGAGCGCTTGTTGGCAGCGAAAGCCATTGTTCCCTCCATTCAGAACAAGAAAAACACGATGGCGGCATGCCATCTTCATCAGATCCGGGGTGTATTACTCTGAGCGGGTAACACAAGCAGGCTGACTAGTATATCAAATTTTCAGCAGTTTGAGGATAGAACTATGTGAGTTGTTCGCCTTGATATTTGCTTCTGATAAACTAATAACAAATAAAAATGGGAAATTGCCATGTCAGAAGCTGCAGATGACAAAGAAATCCGCCTCGATAAGTGGTTATGGGCGGCCCGTTTTTGTAAAACCCGTGCTTTAGCCCGCAGCATGATCGAAGGCGGCAAAGTGCACTATAACGGTCAGCGGACTAAACCGGGCAAACAGGTTGAAGTGGGTGCAACCATCCGCCTGCGTCAGGGATTTGATGAAAAAGAAGTGGTGGTGCTGGCGTTAAGCATCCAACGCCTTTCGGCGGTACAAGCACAATTGCTGTATCGCGAAACAGCGGAAAGTATTGTCAAACGCGAACGCAATGCGGAAGCCCGCCGGTTGAATACTTTGTATTCGCCGCATCCGGACAGTAAACCGGATAAAAAACAACGGCGCGATCTTATGCGCTTCAAACAAGGTGAATGACGCTGATGCGTTGTTCCAAATTTCACACAGAGAATGTCTGATATGAACCAAACCCCGGATCAGTTACACCGTTTTTTATTTGAACATTATGAAGTACGTGGCGAGCTAGTACAGCTGACTGAGACCACTCATGACATGTTGTGCGGTCATCACTACCCGCAGGCGATCCAGCGTTTATTGGGTGAATTGCTGGTCGCAACCAGCCTGCTGACCGCCACGCTGAAATTTGAAGGCGCCATTACCGTACAATTACAGGGTAATGGCCCGGTACGTTTTGCTGTCATTAATGGTAATCATTTACAGCAAATGCGCGGTGTCGCCCGTTACGACGGCGTGATCGCGGAAAATGCCGGCCTGCATGAGCTGATCGGTGAAGGTCATATGATGATCACCGTGATCCCGGAAGAAGGTGAGCGTTATCAGGGTGTAGTCGCACTGGATGGTGACACGTTAGCCGCTTGTCTGGAGACATATTTCGCACAATCCGAACAGTTGGCGACCCGCATCTGGATCAAAACTGAACCGCATGATGAATTACCGAAAGCTGCCGGTATGTTACTGCAGGTCATGCCGGATATTAACACCGAACAACATGCGCTCGATTTTGAACATGTCACTACACTGACCGACACCATCAAAAGCGAAGAATTGCTCAACCTGTCTGCGCAGGAAGTACTGTATCGTTTATATCATCAGGAAGAAGTACGCCTGTTTGATCCACAACCAGTCAGTTTTGTCTGTAACTGTTCGCGCGCACGCTGTGAAGCAGCCATTTTGCAAATTGGCAAAGCAGAAGTGGACTCGTTATTAGAAGAACAGAACGAAATCAAAATGGATTGTGATTATTGTGGTACTGAATATCATTTTTCCGCAGAAGATCTGGCGAAGATCTTTAACGATCAACTTACGCCACCGGAAGAACCAAAAGCAGTATTGCATTAATCACGGCATTGGGTGGCGGATAGATGCCGCTGCCCTCTTTTTATCTCACGTTATCTCACGCCTAATTCTTTGTATCTTTATTAACTCAGCATTCTCACACCTCAAATGACTACGATCTGCTGGACGGATCGCAAAACAAATTTAATCCACAAAAAGTGTAAGCTCATCTGCATTATTTGAAGTTACCAGCATAAATAACGGTAGAAGCTCCTAAACTTGAATCCAGCTGTACTGACTACCCCCTACTGGTCACACTCAGGAGCACACTTATGACAACTGCCCGTTTAGACCTTGCATGCTATGGTATACACAACGTTAAAGAAATTCTCCGCAACCCCTCATACGATCAGTTGTACGCAGAGGAACTAAACCCAGAACTGGTTGGCTATGAACGTGGCGTAGTGACCAAACTCGGTGCCGTCAACGTCAATACCGGTGTGTTCACAGGCCGCTCTCCGAAAGATAAATATTTAGTGATGGATGACACCACTCGCGACACTGTCTGGTGGTCAAACGGTGGTAAAAATGACAATAAACCAATCACACCTGCGATCTGGTCTGAACTGAAAAAACTGGTGGTAGAAGAGCTTTCCGATAAACGTCTGTTTGTTATTGATGGTTTTTGTGGCGCCAACCCAGATAGCCGCTTAAAAGTGCGCATTATTACGGAAGTAGCTTGGCAGGCACATTTTGCCAAAAACATGTTTATTCGCCCAACCGATGCCGAATTAGTTGATTTTGAACCTGATTTTGTCGTGTTGAATGGCGCAGAGACTGTTAACCCTAACTTGAAAGAACAGGGCTTAAATTCTGAAAACTTTGTTGCCTTCAATTTAACCGAAAATAT
>CAIZDF010000337.1 GCA_903931645.1 uncultured Tolumonas sp. | reverse complement strand
TTAACCACAAATCGTTCACGCCAAGTAATACGGTCGAAAACCAGAGTTGCCCTATGCAATGAAATTTCACGATCAAGCGATTTTTTTATACGAAATGCACTACGTAGCCCTGCCAAATAGCCTTTGCTGCGAATGTCAAAAATAGCCGGCACACCGCACTCGCCAAATTCAAGTATTCTCACTTCGCAATTGGGATTGAGTTCTCGGCACAACTCACCCAAATGTGAACCAATCAGCAAAGAAATACAACCTGTAGACTCAGCAGGTAATCGTTGCAATACTGCAGTTGATATTGTAAAGTCTCCAAAGGATTTCAGTGACATGAATACCAATGAATCGTCGAGATAAAGCTGAGCTGAGTTCATCGTATTACCTTAAATTACGGTTATTATTCGTGCCGAAAAAATTGACTTAATTTACTGAAATTCTTTTTAAATAGAGTAATAATACCCCCTACTTGATTACGTTTAAGTATATCAAAATCTTCAATAGACTTACTAATTATGGTCTTTAAAGAACGATTGCTTACACCACCAGCCCGCATTCTCACCAACACTTCAGGTATATATACTGCATGAATTTTGCCTACAGCTAGAAATCGCAAAATGGTGTCGTAGTCAGCAGCAATACGGTAACGGGTATCGAATCCACCTAGCCGCTCATATATCGAACGGCGAACGTAAAATGTTGGATGTGGTGGCATCCAGCCCCGAAATAACGCGGCATTGTCATAATGGCCAGACTTCCAGTAACGAATCACATGACTTATATCGTCATGCCTTACATACACAAGGTCGCCATACACGGCGTCGATTGTCGGGTCTTGAAAAGCCGCTGCCACTTTTGCAAGTACCTCGCTGTCTTCGAAAATATCGTCGGCATGCAAAAAACCAACCACATCGCCAGTGGCATGCTTGATCCCTTTGTTGAGCGCATCATAAATGCCCTGGTCGCGTTCACTGATTAATAATCCCAAACGTGGGCGGTATAGCTCCAGCGTAGCAAGCGTACCATCAGTTGAAGCGCCATCAATCGCAATTATCTCAATCGCCTGATAGGACTGTCCAAGTACGGACTCAATCGCTTGGCCAACTGTTTTATGTCGATTATAAACCGCCGTTACCACAGAAATTTTAATCATTTTATCGGAGCTCCCGCCTACTCTACTTTATCTGGGGTAGGTGTCTCAATCATATTGGCACAGGAAACTCTGAAGCAACATGTCGTTGATTCACTGATCAATGCGATTTCAGTCGTAGTGATGTGAATGGCTTTAAGTGATACTTTCACATCAAACTCACCCGTGAAATTCTTGCGCATACTTTCGCTCATTTTCTACTCTATTATCAACGTAAACTAGCATCTAAATTCACTGCCTGAATTTTAGGGACACTATACTTGCGAGAATAACGTAATGTTCGCAAAATGATTATAATCCCGAATACTAGTAATAGGTACAAGCCACCGGGAAAGTAATTACCGAATGCTGGCGCATACTGCACTATAATAAGTAATACTGTGGCCAAAGTAACGTGCTTGAAACTTAGCCCAGGTTTCAAAAAAATATAATATGATAGCAAACCCATTAGTATAGATTTTGTGCTAAAAAATCCGAATATTGCAACACCTAACGGCCCGAAATCAGCAAACTGATCTACAGCTCCTCCAAATGCAGGCGTATTGGTTAACTCAGCCATACCTGGGTAAAAAATTTCGTTTACGAGAAGCGTTCCATATATAACTGGTTTATCCGGCCAAATATATCGAGGTACATAAGACCAGAATGAACTCAAAAAAACCTCTCCATGAAATAAAGATGTTTCATGGTTTAGATAGCTGCGATAATAGTCAGCAGCATTCTTGAAATAGTCAAAATACTCAATGATCGACAAAAGCTCAAAGCCATCACCGCGTGCCAAATAAAGATTAAAAACCATAAGTACAAAGAGCACTGGTCCACCAGCAAGGATCATACAATTGAGATAACGCCAACGCAGAAACCAGAGAAATACAAGTGTAGTCGAGAAAATAGATAGCAGCACTCCTTTTGATCCCAGGAAATATCCCAAAAAAATGAAAAAGACTGTACTGCCTATGACGCCTCCAATAGAGGGTCTAGCCAAACAAGAAAGCACGAATGAAACTGATAACGATGTAGTTGCTAAGGCATACCAATGCCCTTGCCCTGTTCGGTAAAGCTGGTAGCCCTCTCGTGGATTCATAATCCAATTTAATACACCAAACTCAGCATTTGCTAGTATGGTC
>CAIZDF010000336.1 GCA_903931645.1 uncultured Tolumonas sp. | reverse complement strand
TTTTAACAATTTCCAAGTCGATGCTGATTATAAATTCAGCACTGAAACTAAAGACGCGAATACAACAGGCAATACAACCGCAGCAGCAAGTACTGAAACAGCTGCCAATATGGCCGCTTACGGTACAGCAATCAGCTATAATCTTCCGGTCGGTCTGTCTGCTGGTTTGGGTTATAACGTAGCTCAGCGCACTGTTAACGGTCAGAATGATGCGAAAGTTTGGATTGCTGGCATTAAATTTGATGACAAATCATGGTATGCAGCACTGAATTTCGACAAAGGCACTGACACTTATTATACCACATCTAATGGTACTACTGGTGTAGATACCACTGGCACTGAAGCTGCTTTCGGTTATAACTTTGCTAACGGTTTCGGCCTGATGAGCACTTATAACCGCATGAAACAAGAAGTCAGCGGTGGTGCAGACGTGAATGCGGTTGATTACTACACCCTGGGTGCTCAGTACAAATTCAACAAAAACCTGCGTGTGATGGCCGAATACCGTCTGAATAACAAAGACAAAGGTGTGAATATTTCAACAAACACTGGCGCGTCTACAGGCTATGCCACAACAACTGGTGCATACGATTACAAAAACGACGTGCAGTTAGCGGTTCGTTACGATTTCTAATCTTTCCAGACTGCCGGGATAAACATACTAAAGCCGCCTTATTTAAGGCGGCTTTCTTATTCCCGATACTAAAACGCCTCCAAATGGAGGCGTTTTGTCATTGATTCACTGTAACTGCTACAGCATGTAATTTTCTGGCAACTCAATACGAGCAACACCCGATTCTACAGCTGCCAATGCCACCGCACGCGCCACACGAGGCAACAGGCGTGGATCCATTGGTTTTGGCAACACATAATCCACACCAAAGGTCAGTTTGGAAACGCCAGCGGCATGTAATACTTCAGCTGGCACAGGTTCTTTCGCAATCGAGCGGATCGCTTCAACAGCGGCACGTTTCATTGCACTATTAATGCGACTGGCGCGAGCATCCAACGCTCCACGGAAAATGAACGGGAAACAAATCACATTATTAACTTGATTTGGATAATCAGAACGACCGGTGCCCATGATCAGATCATCACGAGCCGCATTAGCTAGCGCAGGCTCAATCTCTGGGTCTGGATTAGAACAAGCAAAAATAACCGGTCTTGGTGCCATGGTTTTTACATGTTCTGCGGTAATGACATTCGGGCCGGAAACACCAACAAACACATCAGCACCATCCATCACCTGCGCTAAGGTGGTAAAGCCTGAATCATTCACAAAACGACGTTTATGTTCATTGATATCGGTGCGACCGGAGTGGATCACCCCTTTGCGATCCAGCATGTAAATATTTTCAGGTTTCGCACCACAAACAATCAACAGATCCATACACGCGACAGCCGCAGCCCCCGCACCCATGCAAACGATACGCACCTCAGATAATTTTTTACCCTGAATTTCCAACGCGTTCAGCATGCCAGCAGCGGTTACAATCGCGGTACCATGCTGGTCATCGTGGAATACCGGAATATCGCACAATTCAATCAATGCTTTTTCAATTTCAAAGCATTCCGGCGCTTTAATATCTTCCAGATTAATACCACCAAAGGTATCGGCAATATTCGCAACAGTACGGATAAAGTCAGCATTATCCGTATGTTTAACTTCGATATCGATCGCATCAATACCAGCAAAGCGTTTGAATAACAGCGCCTTACCTTCCATAACCGGCTTCGATGCTAATGGGCCCAGATTGCCTAACCCCAGAATAGCGGTGCCATTGGTGATCACCGCCACCAGATTGGCTTTAGAGGTATAACGATACGCATCAGCAGGGTTGGCGGCAATTTCACGCACCGGCTCAGCAACGCCAGGGCTATAGGCCAACGCCAGATCATAGGCAGTTTCTGCTGACTTAGTCAGAGCAATAGCAATTTTGCCAGGAACAGGATTCGCATGATAATCAAGCGCGGCTTGACGAAGATCGGCAGACATAGAAACTCCCAGTGCAGAATATAAATAACAGCGGCATGTTTCTCAGATGATAGATCAGCGGGATGCAACCACAAGGGCTGATTGAGTCTTTATTTTCTTTTTTTACTTTTTTAAATAGCACAAAGCCAACCCGAGGGTTGGCTTTGCTTTAAAACGTATCGTTTTGGAGGGAAGATTAGTTCTTGCCGCCCAGTACTGCGAAACGTTTTTTGAAGCGGTCGATACGACCACCAGTGTCCAGAACTTTCTGTTTACCGGTATAGAAAGGATGACACTCTGAACATACGTCCAGGTTCAGATCTTTACCAGTAGAACGGGTAACAAAAGTGTGACCGCAAGAACACTTAGCAGTGATCTCGTGGTAATCTGGGTGAATACCTTCTTTCATGGGAACCTCTGATTCAGGCCGTGTCGCCATCTGACCCGAAGCCAGACACCACACGAAACATTAAACGGATATTTTCAAGGGTCAGAATGATATAGGATAGACCCTACCCCCGCAAGCAAATGCGCAGAAAAAACGATTATCCGTGCCTGAATTATTAACGCTCATCCAAGTCGCACTGCCGGTGCCGCTGTATCGCCGCTTCGACTATCTCGTTTCACCGCCCCTGCCACCGGTAGGCTGTCGTG
>CAIZDF010000335.1 GCA_903931645.1 uncultured Tolumonas sp. | reverse complement strand
GATCTGCTGGCAAGTTGCGTCTGCGGTTTATAACCAATCACCGTTTCCAGTGCTGAGGTATCAGCACTGGTTTCCAACATATCACCTGGCTGCAGTGGCAATAAATTCATTTTCGCCGGAATACCTAATGCCAGTTCCAGCTCATGGATAAAGGTTTTCAGCTCGATCGGCTGACTATTACCAATGTTATACACCCGATATGGTGCTGAACTTTCTGCCGGAGAACCTGTTTCTACCGTCCATTCTGGGTTTGACTGCGGGATCACATCAGCCAAACGAATAATCGCCTCGGCAATATCATCAATAAAGGTGAAGTCTCGTTTCATCTCGCCAAAGTTATATACATCGATTGGCTGCCCGGCCAAGATCGCTTTCGTGAACTTGAACAAAGCCATATCCGGTCGTCCCCACGGGCCATACACAGTAAAAAAACGCAACCCTGTGCACGGTAATCCATAGAGGTGAGCATAACTGTGGCTCATTAGCTCATTGGCTTTTTTGGTCGCGGCATAAAGCGAAACGGGATGATCCACACTATCGGTAGTTGAAAATGGTGTTTTACGATTCAGCCCATATACCGAACTGGAAGAGGCATACAACAGATGTTCAATCTTGTGCTGACGACAACCTTCCAGAATATTCAGATGCCCGATTAAATTGGCATCGGCATATGCATGCGGGTTATCCAGCGAATAACGCACTCCCGCTTGAGCCCCTAAGTGGATCACGCGTTGAAATTGGCCATCCACAAACAGCTGAGCCATTAAATTGCGATCAGCTAAATCACCTTTTACAAAACGAAACGCTGAGTTAACTTGCAATAGTTCTAACCGACTCAGCTTCAAATTTACATCATAATAATCATTCAGATTATCTAACCCCGTGACCTGATGACCTGCAGCCAATAGGCGCTCTGCAACATAGAAACCAATAAAACCGGCCGCACCGGTCACCAGATAATGCATGTTATTTTCCTATTACTTATTAAGCACTAATTTAGGTTCGTAATAATAAACCGGTGCGCCCGAATTCTGTGCTGACTGACAAGCCGGCAATATGGCATCAGCCCGGAACAAATACCAGTTATCACCATGGCGTTGCCCTAAATTCACGCCTTTCTCCGCGATAAAACATTTGCTCAGGTTATTGATTGGCCCTAAGACCCAACGATGAGCAGAAGCTTGCACCCAAACCGCCGCATCGGTTGCTTGTGGTTCATCAGTTTGCAAATAGGCAAAATGATATAATGGCCGATCAGCAAACAGCAAAAATTGTTCACGGAAATTGGTTAATAGCAACTCATCATCGGGGGCTAATTGCTGACCAACCTGCTGCATGATCACCTGCGGTGTTCGCAATTGATTCATTAATGGAAATGACCAGAAACCATAATGCATCCAAAGCAGCGTCAATGTCGCTAAAATCGCGGTTAGCGGTTGACGACGCAACAGCCAATTAACCAATAATCCAGACACGCCTAAGGAAATGGCGAGCAACCATGGCGAATCCATGTCACCGAGTTTTACCAGCAAAGCCGGTTTTATCAGCACGGCGATGCCGACAACCAGAAATAAGCCACTCAATAACCAAGCTAAACCTGATAACAGACGCGCAGGCCAACGACGAGCCAACAGCTCAGGCAGCCAATAGGCCGTGAGCAAAGCCAACACTGGAGTCGCCGGGGTAATATACACACCGCGTTTACCGGCTGACGCTGAAAAGAATAGCAAAATCAGTAACAGATAACCCACCAACAGGGTCACCGGGCGTTGCCCTTGCTGAATATCACGTTTGCTCTGCCAAACCATCCACGGTAATAACAACGACCAAGGTAACCAGAATGGCGGAATCACGTTGACCAGATAAAACCAAAACGGTGCGATGTGATGCCAGGCATTTGCATAACGGGTCACGGTTTGGTGGAATAAAATATTATTCCGGTATGCCAAATATTCAGGGATTGGATGATGCTGCACGGCCAATAACATGGGCACCACCCACAACGCGCAAGCGGCCAGCAAAAACAGCAGCCCTGCCAACCCCTTCAGCCATTGCGTTCGCGAAGCGTGTTGCATCTGTGCACGATGGGTCCACAGAGCCGGGATCAGCATCAGCACAGCGATAATACCCACACCTTTCGTTATGATGCCAAGACCTGCGGCAAACCACCCAAGGTAATACCAGCGCCAGCCGCCGCCGGTTAATAAAAACCGTAGAAAACCATAACCACCGAGGGTAATGAAAAAGGTGACCAATTCATCAATCTGCGCCTGTTTCGCCTGCACGGTAAATTGCACCGTAAACAGTAACAACAAACCGGCACGAAATGCCGTTGCTCGATCCCAGATCCGGCGGGCAATATCGTAAACAAGAGCGACACAACCCAACCCCGCCAACAACGACGGCAGTAAAAAAGCCACCCGCATTGAACCGGTGATCAGATAACCGAGCGCAATTCCCCACATAAACATCGGTGGTTTATCAGGGTAAATTTCACCGCCACGAAAGGGAAACAGCCATTGGCCTGATTCCACCATCTGTTTGGCGACTAAAGCAAAACGCGGTTCATCGGCAGGCCATGGGTCACGCAACCCCAAACCAGCACCCAGCACCAGTAACCCCAATCCCAGTAGAAACCACAGATTCAGCCGGTCACTTTGCCAACCCTGAAGAGTTAAACGATCCGTTATCATACTTGATCCTATAC
This sequence comes from uncultured Tolumonas sp., assembly GCA_903931645.1. Taxonomy (GTDB): domain Bacteria; phylum Pseudomonadota; class Gammaproteobacteria; order Enterobacterales; family Aeromonadaceae; genus Tolumonas. The sequence goes on along the minus strand of CAIZDF010000335.1, from coordinate 1,030 downwards.
GCTTCGCTGTTAATGCGACGCTTTATCCCGATGCCAGCCGCGATGCTTTACATCCAGATACAGACTGTAGAGAGCCGTAAAGGCAGGAAAGATATTTTGCAGTACGCCAACAGAATCTTGTTTGGCGGAAAACATAAAATAACTCAGTGTCATCAAACTACCAACAACACTCATATACCAGAATAAGCGCGGGATCACCGGCTTACCAGCCCGTTTCGATGCCACAAACTGCACTAGCCAGCGACCGCCGAACATCAACGCACCGGTATAACCGATAATTTTCCAGGCCGTGATATGCACGCCTGTCCACTCCAGCCAGGAAATAGGGAGATTCAGCCAATCAGCGTCCATTCAGGATCTCCTGGATCACGATCCGTTTTGCTCGACGCTGCAACCAACGCACGCCAAACACATCGACTAAACCAACCCACAAACGATTCCAGACACCGTAATTCGATACGCCCGCCATCCGCGGACGATGCCCAACCGGATGCACCAACATTTCACCACCCATACTCTGGATCAGCGCCGGTACATAACGATGCATATGGTTAAACGCCGGTAACTGCACATACCATTCACGGCGTGTTGCTTTCAGACCACAGCCGGTATCGGGAATACCATCTTGTAACATCCAATCACGAAAACCGTTCGCCAATTTTGATGACAGGCGTTTTACCCAATCATCCCGGCGGTTGACGCGATGTCCAATGATGCCTACTTTTTTCGGATCAGCGGCATAAGCATTTTGTAAGGCACGTAACATTCCTGGAATATCGGCCGGATCATTTTGCCCATCAGCATCCAGCACGACCAACCATTCACCCACACCATGACGCGCGCCGTTTAAGACAGAAAAGCTCTGGCCAACAGATTGTTGATGACGGATCACCGTTAAACGTTTAAATCCTTCATCACGAATTGTTTTCAGAATATTGAACGTCTGATCAGTGCTGCCATCATCGACATAGATCAGTTCGTAATCAAATGCACCATCCATAGCAGCCCGGATCTCATTAATGAGTGGGCG
>CAIZDF010000334.1 GCA_903931645.1 uncultured Tolumonas sp. | reverse complement strand
GGCTTTGGCGCCGGCGGCCTGGCCCTCGCGTTTCATACCTTCCTGTGATTCGGTGGTGAGCATGATGACCGGGGTAAACCGGTGTTCTGGTTTGGCTTTGATGGCTTTCAGTAAGGTAATGCCATCCATATTGGGCATATTGACGTCGCTGATCACCAGATTAACCCGCTGCGAGCCGAGTTTTTTCAGGGCATCGACACCGTCACATGCGTCAACAACGGTGTAACCTTTGGTCAGTAAAGTTGCTTTGACCAGTTGGCGAATAGACATCGAGTCATCAACAATTAATACCGTTTTACCCATAATGACTTACCTCAAAAAAACGTGATATCGCTGCTTGTGGTATGGCTAATACGCCCTTTGTACTCTTCTTCTGTGCTGAATCGCTTTTGGAACTCTCGTTTCCAGCTGTTTTCATCCAACTGTTCTAAGTTGTCATCTACCGTTCCGGCTATGTTCACAATGTCAGTTTGCAGGTGGTGCAAGATCTGATTTACCCGATCCTGAAACTGTAATTTGATAATGATTTGTTCAATGTTGTTTTCAGTTTCACAAGACAGGTTGTGCAGACGGTGGCCGGCATCATGTAATAAATTGATCTCTTCCCCGAGACGTTCGGTCACTTCATTGACCGAGCGATCGAGTAATTTCAGGTTTGATTCATCATGTTGTACCAACCGTTCTGCAGCATTAATCGTGGCTTGAATGGCTGCTGTGATGGCTTCGATTTTTTTACCAATATCGCGGCCTGTTTCACCTGATTTACCAGATAAGGTGCGGACTTCATCGGCGACTACGGCGAAACCTCGGCCTGCTTCACCGGCACGAGCGGCTTCAATGGCGGCATTCAACGCGAGTAGATTGGTTTGGCTGGCTAACACCTGCACGGAGCCGGCCATTTTTTTCATCTCATCCATGTATTGCGCCAGATCGGCAATGGTGTGTTGCAATTCCGCTTTGTGAGTAAGACCTGAATGGAAGGCTTCGATGACGGAGACAAGTTTGACCTGGGTGTCATCCAGAGTCCGCGTCATCACCGAATCACTGTTATCGGTACCGAATAACGATAAACTGGACTGATTTTCCTCACGCATCCGTGAAGTCATATCATTGAATGGTTGGATCAGCCCTTCAATGTTGTGTTGTATCAGATCGGACGCGACCTGAATTTGTTGTTCCCATGCCGCCATGACGCGACTTAATACACCAAGCTGCGGTTTTTTTAGTGAAACTTCATCTAGGGGGAACGGGTCAATTTTATCTTCGGTAGGTAAGATTTTTTTGCGCTGCTGATTGAGCACCAGCAGTTGAATGACAAGAGTAACAGCCAGAAAAGCATAGCCGATTTCGGGAAAACCGAAAGCGAGTAAAATAGTCCCAATTAGGGTAAAACCCCAAGCAATCCAAGGCATTCGATACTCCCGCACTTTAGAATTATAGGTATTTCAAATCTAAAGAATAGTTGATCGTTTTACTGCTGCCAGTCAAAGAAGAAAAAAGATTTACATGAGTACAAATTAATATAAGGCGGGGAAGAGCAGAATAACCGCAAACTAGACAGTTTGCGGTTATCAAAACAGAGAGAAAATTAAGACTGTAAGTCGTCCATGACCGCGCTGATTTTGTGGATCGCGAGATCAGCACCTTCGTGTTCGTCTTCTTGTGACAGACGCAGGCCAACCACTTTTTTCATCGTGCCATAGACCAGCAATGCACCGGCTACAGCAATCAAAATACCGAGTACAGTGCCCAGTAGTTGTGACATGAAGGAAACGCCACCAATGCCGCCTAACGCGGTGCTACCAAAAATACCGGCCGCAATACCACCCCAGGCGCCACACAAGCCGTGCAGTGGCCAAACCCCTAACACGTCATCGATTTTTGGACGACGTTGCAGCAGCGTGAATACGGTGATGAAGATTGCACCTGCGATCCCGCCTACTACCAACGCGCCGACCGGATGCATCAGATCAGAACCGGCACAAACGGCCACTAAGCCAGCTAATGGGCCGTTATGAATAAAGCCAGGGTCGTTTTTACCTAACAGCATAGCCACTAATGTGCCGCCAACCATGGCCATCAATGAGTTAACCGCCACTAATCCACTGATGCCGCTCAGTTTTTGTGCAGACATCACATTAAAGCCAAACCAGCCGACAATCAGGATCCATGAGCCGAGCGCCAACATCGGAATGTTGGATGGTGCAAAACTGAAAATCTGATGACCACGAACACGGCCACGGCGGGTGCCTAATAAAATCAGCGCCACCAAACCAATCCAGCCACCCACCGCATGCACTACGACGGAACCGGCAAAGTCATGAAAAGGTGCACCAAAATGCGAGGTGAACCATTCTTGCACACCAAAACGGCTGTTCCAGGCAATACCTTCAAAAAGAGGATAAACAAAACCAACAATCAGGAACGAGCTGCACAACATTGGGTAGAAACGTGCACGTTCAGCGATACCGCCACTGACAATGGCAGGAATAGCCGCGGCGAAGGTCAACAGGAAGAAAAAGCGTGTCAATTCTAACCCGTTTTGAGTCATCAGTGTGCTGGCGCTACTGAGAAAACTCTTATCGTAAGCCAGATAATAACCAATGAAAAAATAGGCGATAGTGGAGATGCCAAAATCAGTAATGATCTTAACTAGCGCATTAACCTGGTTTTTACTACGAACTGTACCGAGCTCCAGAAAAGCAAAGCCTGCGTGCATGGCTAATACCATGACTGCGCCGAGTAGTAAAAACAGTGTATCAGCCCCTGTGGTCAGGGTTGCGATTGCATTTGTGGTTTCCACCAACATCTCCTCTGTTAATTCAAAATTCCATGCCCCATTTTTGTGCTGTTATAACAACAGAAAGCAATTATGGGTTTCTTATGACTCAAAATAGAGCTATTCACCATCTTGGGGCGCTAAGAAGATACACAAAACATGCCAGAGTCATTAGAAAATGAATTTGGGCTTATAAAGCAATAGGTTATGTATGGTTATTATTTTATCAGCGCTAAATTAAAGCGAGAATATAACCATTTTGGTGCCACTTTGCACAAAAACAAGGCAATTAAGTGTGAGGGAAAATAATCCTGCTGCATTGCAGCAGGACGGAGGAGTTAGGACAAACTTAAGCGGTAATATTCTGCGGCTTTTTCAAATAAACGCTGGTGTTCCATGATGCCAGCCAATGCGCGCTGATCAGCCACGGTAGGTTGTAAGGCAACACTGCGCTCCAGATAACCTTGAGCCAGCACGTACTGTTGTTGTTGGTAATACAGATGGCCTAATGCAGATAATAGTGCAGGTGACTGCGGGTGTTGTTTTAGATGGCGCAGCAGCTGTTTTAACAAGGCTGAGTAATCGTTCAGTTGCAGACGAGCACAACGTTGCCACAAAGCTTCATCGGCTTGTTTGCGCAATAACGGTGCTAATAATTCAAATGCGGTTTGATGACGTTGTTGCTGGATCAGCGTATCAATTAACAGCAGTTGCAGACTCGGAGTATGACGAATGGCACGGGGTTGCTGTTGCCAGAACGCCAACAGTGCGGTTTCATCCTGTTCTTGTAAAATCTGGCTAAATTGCGCCTGATAACATTGTGCTAGGGCTGTGCTGTAATCACTGTCGTTGAGCAAGTTTTGTTTGCGCAGTGACGGCAGTAATTCCAGTTCTGCCTGCCAAGCGTGTTGTGCCTGATAAACTGCGCGCAACCGTTGCAGGATCTGCGGATGTTGCGGCCAGCGCTGGCGTAACTGTTCGAGCAAATCACGGCTTTGTTGCCATTCTCCCTGATCTTGCAATAAGCGGGTTTGTGTCAGCTGAATAGCCAGCTGCGCTTGCGGGTCAGACTCTTCGGCTTTTTGCAGATACTCATCGCGTTTCTGAAACTCTCCCTGCGCATGGGCCGCTTCAGCTGCTGAGAGATAATTCAGTAACGGCAGCTCACTTTGCCCGGCACCACGCAGCATCAGGTGCTCTGCGCGCTGATATTCACCTTCTACTAAAGCGGCCATGCCTTTGTGGGTCTGGCGTTGTGCTTTGGCATAACGGCGATTGCTCCACCAGCCACGTAAACCACGACGCACGCTAAACAAGCGGCTTAAGATATTTTCCGTCAGCAGCAGTAAAAAATAGAACACCACCGCGATCACGGTTGCGGTAACCACACTCATTTCAATCGTGTAATCGGCGACGGAAATCAGTATATATCCCTGATGATCAGCCAGCTGCGGGCCAAATAACAGCGCAGCCGCCAGAATCACCAATAAGACTATCAAACGGATCATCCTGTCTCTCCTTAGCGTGCTGCCGGGGCGGTTTGCCAGCGTTCACTGAGTGTTTTTTCCAGCAGCGGCTGTACGGCAAACGTTTGCGGATAGTGTGCGGTGATATCAACTTCCTGCAATGCGGCTAGCTCTTTTTGCATGAATTGCGTGGCACTGTCATCGGGTTCGTAATAATCATCCAGCCAGCTTTGTGCTTTTTGCAGATGATTACGGAAATTGGCTTGTTCCTGACGCAGCAAACTGAGTTGCGCCAGTTGCAGTTGCAGGCGCAGATTTTCCTGCAGATAGGCCGATTGTTCCGGTGATAACAAGGCTTCCACATCACTATTACGGCGGCGAATAGTCACAAAATGTTCGGCAAACTGTTTGGCACTCTTTTCCAGATTGCTTTTCCAATCACTCAGTTGGTCACTGACTTCATCATCCACCGGATCATTGTCCAGTTTTGGATCTGATCCTTTGATTTTTAACTGGTCAATATTATCCAGTAACGTGCCTACCCGCAGCGATAAGCCTTCACGATCGACCTCAGGGGCTGATTTCAGCTTGGCGATATCTTCTGCCAGTGCTTTACGTAATGGGATCAAGGATGGGTCGGCAATGGCCTGAATGCGGCTGTCGGCATCAATCAATAAGGCGCTGGCGGTAGTAAGATCTTGTTCCAGCCATAGTTTACGGCCCGCCATGCGCACCAGATAACTGGCTTCGGCCAGCATCCAATCATTCGGGCGCTGATGCTCTTTTTCCAGCCATTTTTGTTCGAGTTCACGCTGGCGGCTGTCCAGTTTTAACTGTTGTTCACCGAAGCTGGCTAATGCGTCTTTGACCGTTTGTTGTCCGGCCAGAATGGGGGTTTGTTCGCTGTGGAATTGTTGTAATTCACCACGTAATGTGGCTAATTCCTGCGCCGACTGCTGTTGTTGCTGATAAACATAGAAACTGAAACTACCGATACCGGCTATCAGTACTAACAACAGACCGATGGCCGTTTTTGATGAACTGCGACGTCTCACAGTGTGATGTTTTGGCTCCTGCCCGGTTGGTGGCAGTGATGATTCCTGCGCTTCACTCATGCGTTATATCCTCTGGATTATTCTGTAATGCAGCCACCACAGCTTCATGCTGTACGCCCGACATAATAGTCACTCTGTTGAAGCCTGCCTGGTGAATTTCATCCGCAGTGCGCTGGCTTGGTACAAACCAGTGTTGTGAGGATAACCAGTCACTTGCTGTTTCAGGTAACAGTCGTATTAATTGCCGGAATAATTTGCTACTGCTGATGATAACACTGTCGACACCGGCTGCCTGCCATTCCTGTAATAAAGGGGCGCCATCGGTATGCAGATAGTGACGACGATAACATTCAAGATAAGAAACTTGCGCACCCAATTCGCTTAAAACATCGGCCAATAATTCACGGCCGCCGTTACCACGCAGAATTAAGACATTTTTTCCCGAGGCCGATTGCAGAACGGGTAACGCTAATAAGCCTTCACTACGGGCATCGGTCGGGCTGATGACCTGAACACCCTGTTGCTGCCATTGGGCGGCAGTCGTGGCGCCGACGGCGAGATAAATGCAGTGTTGTGGCCAGTGTGCCTGCTGTTTTGCCAGTTGCTCGCTGGCATAGTGCACCGCCGCCACACTGATCGAGATGACAATATCCGCTTGTGATAAACGAGAAGTCAGGGCGGTGAGTTCGCTACCGAGTAAATAACTCAGCAGAGGGCAGACGACGGGGGTATGACCCTGCTGGCGCAACAATGTCGCCAGTGCATCGGCAGCGGGTTGCGGGCGCAGGATCAGCGGGGTCATGCGTTATACACCGCATGCAAAATGGCATCCGCACCTTGCGCTAATAGCTGTTCTGCCAGCAACTCACCCAACGCTTCGGCCTGCGCTTTCGGGCCGGAAACCTCGCCGCGGATAATTTGTTGGCCATCCAGCGCGCCGACTAAACCGCGTAACCAGATATGCTCATCCTCCATCACGGCATACGCCCCGATAGGCACCTGACAACCACCCTGTAGTTTACGATTCATGGCCCGTTCCGCCATCACGCAATAACGTGTCCTGGTATGTTCCAGCGGGGCTAACAACGCTTGCGTTTGTGCATCGTCGAGGCGGCATTCAATGCCGACCGCGCCTTGCCCATTGGCGGGCAAACTGAGTCCCGGTGGCAATAGCGAACGAATACGATCGGCTTTCTCTAACCGACGTAAACCCGCCGCGGCCAGAATGATGGCATCGTAGTCACCGGCATCGAGTTTGGCTAAACGAGAATTTACATTGCCACGCAGATCGTGAATTTGCAGATCCGGGCGTTGGGCGCGTAACTGACATTGCCGGCGCAGGCTCGATGTGCCGACTATGGCGCCCTGTGGTAATTCATAGATATTGGCATAACGGGTGCTGACAAAGGCATCGTGCGGATCATCACGTTCACAGAGCACCGCCAGACCCAACCCCGCCGGAAAATCGACCGGTACATCTTTCATCGAATGCACGGCGATGTCGGCGCGGTTTTCCAGCATGGCTTGTTCTAATTCTTTAACAAACAAACCCTTACCACCAATTTTAGCCAGTGGCGTATCGAGAATTTTGTCACCTTGTGTACTCATCGGCACGAGGGTCACTTGTAAGCCGGGGTGATGTAATTCCAGCTGTTGTTTAACGAAGTTGGCCTGCCACAAGGCCAGCGGACTTTTTCGGGTGGCGATACGCAATTCGGTCATAACAGTTTGTGCCAATGGGTTTTCATTGATAGTAGCATGGCTGATAACTCCGGTTGAACCGTGAGCATGACATCGCACCATTGCGGGGAGGTTTACCGCGCTGTCAGCTGTGCTAACATGGGGAGATTACACCCCGCCTTGCTGGCGAAGTGTCCAATATTGATCAACTAAGGCCAAACGGTTGTTTAAACAGTTTGAGTTGCTGATTGCCCGCGCGGACGCCATCAATCAAATCAAGATGGAACGGGCGCTGGAGGCAATGAACGAAGCAGGCCGGCGCATGCTCTCCATGCTGCCGGTGTTGCTGCATTACCATCATCCACACCTTCCGGGTTATATCTCGGGTGAGGTGCCCTATGGTATTGCCAATTTTCAGCCCGACGCGGCGCAACGCAAATTCCTGTTTACCCAATGTGGCCACACTGCCGAGCCTGAAGTTACCGAATCTTGTTTGTCTGCCGTGTATACCATGGGCAGCACCTCATCGATTGGTCAAAGCATTACCTCCGATCTTGATATCTGGGTTTGTCATAATCCGGAGCTGTCGCTGGAACGACTGGCGCTGTTAGAGCAAAAATGTCAGCTGATTTCCTGTCTGGCGGAACAGCACGGCGTGGAGATGAACTTCTTTCTGATCCCAGAAAATAAATTTCGGGTCGGCAATCGCGCGCAAGTGGGTTTGGATAACTGCGGCAGTGCGCAACATTTGCTGTTGCTGGAAGAGTTTTACCGCAGTGCCACCCGCGTGGCGGGTAAACGCCTATTATGGCCGCTGATCCCAGCGGAACGGGAAGATGAATACGATGCACTGGCATCGGCGTTGTTCAGCACCGGCATGATTTCCGAAGACGACTGGCTGGATCTGGGCGGCGTCAGCCATATTCCGGCGGAAGAGTATTTCGGCTCTGCGTTGTGGCTGCTCTATAAAGGGTTGGATTCGCCTTACAAGGCGGTATTAAAAATTCTGGTCATGGAAGCCTATTCTTCCGAGTTTCCGCATACTGAATTATTGGCCGTACAGGCCAAACGCTGGTTCCAGCAAAATGATGATTTTGGTTTATCGCTCGATGCTTATTATCTGATGCTGGATAAGGTTACCGACTATCTGACCAAGTTGGGTGACACCAAACGGCTCGATCTGGCGCGACGCTGTTTTTATCTGAAGATCTGCGATGCGCTGAGTCGCAATGAACCGCCACAACACGGCCGCTGGCGGCGAGAATTGTTAGTGAAACTGGTGCGGCAATGGGGCTGGAATCAGACCATTCTGCAACAACTTGACAGCCACGCGCAGTGGAAGGTTGAGCAGGTTAAAGTCGCTTACGAAGAGCTGTTAAGCGCATTGATGCAAAGTTATAGCAAGCTGATCCAGTTTGCGCGGCGCAATAACATCAGTGAATCCATTAACCCGGAAGATATTGGCATTCTGTCACGCAAACTCTACACCGCGTTTGAAGCGTTACCGGGTAAAGTACAACGTATTAACCTGAAAATTGCGCCTGATCTACGTGAGTCGAATTTAAGCCTGATCCAAGTGCCCCCGGGGCATCTGAATCGTCAGGGCTGGTATCTGTATAAACACTCGCTGAATCCGCATGACATCATTGGCCGCGCACCGCTGGAGTATAACGGTTATCTCTCTAAGCTGGTGGCTTGGGCCTATTTTAATGGTCTGCTGGTGGCTGACACGCAAGTAGAATTGCGGCAGATGGGTTCAGATATTACTCATTCCTCCTTGCAGCAATTCTGTCAGGATCTGGCGGATACGTTCCCGGTGGAATTACCGCCAGCGGGGAATTTGGCGCTGAGCCGTCCGTGTGAGATCCGGCATCTGGGCATTTTCATCAATCTGGAGCGTGATCCGACCGCGGATTGGCCGGAAGAGATGCCCCCTGTGTTGGCGCATGGTGAAGATATGCTCTGCTTTGGCCTGCGGCAGGAGTGTCTGGTTGGCACCATTGATCTGGTCTATCGTAATTCGTGGAATGAAGTTCGAACACTGCATTTCAATGGGTTAGATGCCGTCGTTGAAGCGCTGAGCACCATCTTAAGTAAGATGCATCAGGATGCCGCAGCACCGGATGCCATTGACGTGTTCTGTTACAGCCAGTATTACCGTGATGATATCCGTCAGCAATTTACTGAATTGGTGAACGCCTGCATTTCACTGCGTCTGGCGCTGGATAAACAGCGTATGGTGAAATTGCTGTCGGTGGGTGAACATCGTTATGCTTTATTCCTAGAACGCCGTGGTGTTTCCGTCCGTGAGCTAAGCAGTGCGATCGATTTCTACCGTCAGGTGTCGGATAACAAGTTGGAACGTCAGACCGCTGAGCCGGATAACGGCCTGCATGTGCCACCGATTGTTGATGCGTATGCCAGTGAAGGTCTAATCCAGTATTTCTTTGAGGATAATGACAACGGTTTTAACGTCTATATTCTCGATGAAAATAACAAGGTTGAGATCTACCACGAATACGCGGGCAGCAAAGAAGATCTGGTGCAAAACGTCAATCGTTATTACACCATGACGCATCAGCGTTTTGATTTCACCGAACAGGTGATTAATTTCAATTTACCGCAATTTTACGAGCTGGTCGCCGAGGCAGACACGCTACAAGTGATGCCATATCGCTCCATTATGCGGGAAATGCCGCAGCAAGCCTCAGGTTAAAACGCCTACCTTCTTTTCTCTTTTTAGCTGTGTAAATAATCGCAAATCAGGATGAGAACAAATTCTGAAAGACTATTATCGCCCCGCATTTCGTCAAATGACATATGAGGTTGTAGATAGTATGGCTATCAAAAAAGTTCTGTTGAGTTTAGGTCTGTGTATGTTGGTATCCGTCAGCGGTATGGCAATGGCTAACGCGAAAGCCGCGCCGGAAAATGACGATCGAGCACAACAGGAATGCCCGGAAGGCGAAAAATGTCATCGTCCGGCGCCCGATCAGAAAAAACTGAAAAAAGGCGAAGAGCGTCATGAAGAAGCGGCGCCAGAAGGAAAAGCTCCGCGTAAAGCGAAAGATGATGATCGCGCTGCACCAGAAAGCGACGGTAAAGCGTCACCCAAAGCGATGAAAGCGCGTGCTGAGAACGACGATCGCAATGCTGCGCGTGATGAGCAAAAACGGCCAAAAGACGGCAAGAAAAAGCCACCAAAACCAGCTGACGACGAAGCTCAGGATCAATAATCATGGCCACGACATTTAAGTTAAGTGCATTAGTTTCGTTAGCGTTGTTTGCCGGATCCAGCTGGGCCACTGACAGTAATCAACCGCCACAAGGCGGCCAGCCACCAGCACCGCCACAAGAAGCGGTGAATGCCTGTGCCAGCAAAGCGGCTAACGATAGTTGCAGCTTCAGTGCACCAGATGGTAAATCATTCAGTGGCACTTGTTCCGCAATGCCGGGCGACAGCACTTTAGTTTGTGGCCCCAAAGGTGGCATGGGGCACCCGCCTAAGGGTGGCAAACCACCAGAAGATGCGGCTGAGTAATTAGCGCAAATAAAAACGGCTCCTAAATCGGAGCCGTTTTTTGT
>CAIZDF010000333.1 GCA_903931645.1 uncultured Tolumonas sp. | reverse complement strand
TTGTATAAAAATGGCTGCGTAAACTAACGCCGTTAATACCGGCGTTAAATTCTATTAATCCCAATACGGGTTTTCGCCAAAACGTGCCACCAGAAGATCAATCATCGTTCGCATAGCTTGCGACATCTGTTTTCTCGATGCATAAACTGCATATATCCCCATATCGGCCATTTTATAATCAGGTAATACCGATACTAATTTGCCTTGCTTGATTAATTCGTTGGCTGCAAAACTCGGCAACATCGTGACCCCACATCCACTCACTGCGGCCTGCTGTAAAACTAGCGCCTCATTTGCACTAAAGTTCCCTTGAACCGGAACAGATATCGGTTCTCCGGCATGTTCAAACTGCCACAAACTTTGGCCAAAATAGGCATAGGTCAAGCAATTGTGCTGGGTTAAATCTTGCACGGAAGAGGGAGTGCCTCGTTTATGTAAATATTCTGGCGAGGCGCATAAAACCGAGCGACACAGGCCAATTTTGCGGGCAATTAGATTGGGATCAAGATTGTTGGTAATCCGAATGGCGAGATCGATACGTTCCTCAATGAGGTTAACGGTGCGATCAACCACCTGCAAATCAACACTCGTCGCCGGATATCGCGCAAGATAAGCCATCACGGCGTCTGTCATGTGAGGATGCGCAAACACCGCACTGGTAGTTATCCGTAATTGCCCGCGAGGTTCACCTTCCCGCTCAGCAACCGAGGCTTCCATATTTTCAGCCAGTTTCAGCATTTCACGACAAAGCGGCAGCATCTGCGTTCCCGCAGTAGTAAGAGTGAGCTTACGCGTAGTTCGATGCAATAACCGAGCGCCTGCCCATTCCTCCATGTACGCAACATAACGCGACGCCATTGCCCGCGACATATCCAGATGTTCTGATGCAGCAGATACACTGCCGCGTTCTACCGTTTCAAGAAACACCTTAATGGCTGTGAACTTATCCATATATGCTCAATTCATGCAACAAACTGTCAACTATATACCTCTATTTGCTCATTTCAATATCCAATAGACTTCATTCCATCAGGTTCGGCTTCTGCCAAGAACCAAAATATAAACGTACTAAATAAATGGAGTTCATTATGACAAATAAAATTCTGGTTCTGGGCGCAACCGGCAACATTGGCAAACCACTGACTGAAGCATTAGTAGCAAAAGGTGAAAAAGTAAAAGCCGCTTCCCGTACTGGTAAAGCCGTGGCTGGTGCCGAAAGCGTGGTGTTTGATTTCACCGATCTATCGACCATCGAGAATGCATTTGAAGGTGTAGATCGTGTTTATATCATGGTGCCAACTGGTCATATCGATGTAGTTTCTTTAGTGACGCCCGTCTTAGACGTTGCTATTAAAAAAGGCGTAAAAATCGTTCTACAATCAGTGCTGGGCGTTGATGCAGATGACAACATTCCTTACCGTCAGCTGGAATTAAAAGTTGAACGTTCTGGTGTGCCATTTGTGATCCTGCGCCCGAACTGGTTCTCTGACAATTTCCATACCTTCTGGCTGGCTGGGATCAAACAAGGCGTTATCGCTGTGCCGGCGGCACAAGGTAAATCCAGTTTCATTGATGTGCGTGATATTGCAGAGTCTGCTGCAGCGGCATTAACAACCGCCGCATTTGATCGCAATGCCTTCAACCTGACAGGCCCGGAAGCATTGAGTTATGCGGATGCTGCAGAAAAATTATCTAAAGCATCAGGCCACGCGATTCAATATCAGGCGATTGACGATGATACGTTCGTTGGTATTTTGACCGGTGTCGGTGTTCCAAAAGATTACGCCAGTTTCTTAGCGTCGATCTTCTATCCGGTGCGTGAAGGCTGGACGGCATTAACCTCGAGCCCAAAACTCTTCTCCGTTAAAGTTTCTTTGGCGCCCTCGGAAATTTTTCGCAATTGAAATGGCACTTTTTCCTTTAAGATAGCCGAC
>CAIZDF010000332.1 GCA_903931645.1 uncultured Tolumonas sp. | reverse complement strand
TGCCGCTGGTTGGCGTTTGGCAATGATACGAGTGCACTCTTCATCGATCGCGACTTCCATCGCATTAACTTTCAGATCAGTCTCAACGATATTACGCGCCAGCTCCACATCTTGAGAATGAATAGCTTCGAGTGCATCGCTGAGTTGTTGCTCAACCATGCCGCCCATGGCTAACACGCTGCTGCGGATTGTTTCCAGTTCGTTATTAAACTGACCGGAGATATGTTTATTTACTTCCACGTTAACCTCCCGGGCTTATTAACCGTAGCGACCAGTGATGTAGTCTTCGGTTTTCTTCATCTTCGGTTTGGTGAAGATGGTGTTGGTATCAGAATATTCGATCAGTTCGCCCATATACATGAACGCAGTTTGGTCAGAGACACGCGCTGCCTGCTGCATATTATGAGTTACGATCACTACGGTGTATTTGTTCTTCAGTTCGTTAATTAATTCTTCAATTGTTAACGTCGAGATCGGGTCCAGCGCTGATGTTGGTTCGTCCAACAGCAGCACTTCCGGCTCAATCGCGATAGCGCGTGCAATGACCAGACGTTGTTGCTGACCACCCGATAAGCCAAAGGCGTTTTCATTCAGACGATCTTTGACCTCTTCCCACAATGCTGCGCCACGCAGACTGCGCTCGACCGCTTCATCCAACTGACGACGGTCATTGATACCTTGCAGACGCAGACCATACACCACGTTTTCATAGATGGATTTTGGAAACGGGTTGGGACGCTGAAACACCATGCCGACGCGACGGCGTAATGCAGCCACATCAACACGTTTGTCATAAATATTTTGGCCGTGCAGCAAGATCTCGCCTTCAATCCGGCAGATTTCCACCAGATCGTTCATGCGATTGATGCAACGCAACAAGGTTGATTTACCACAGCCGGACGGCCCGATAAATGCCGTCACTTGCCCTTTCGGTATCTTCATCCCGACATCAAACAATGCTTGTTTTTTGCCGTAGAATAGATCCAACCCTTTGACTTCCAGTGCGGTTTGTTCAGCAGGCAAATTGACTAAATCAAGTGCTTCGCTGGTGCTGATAGTAGGTGTTACGTTAATCATACTTTTTTCTACTCCGGAAAAAGCCTTTGTTCCAGGGCGGTAAATTAGTTATCCAGCGCGCGATATTTTTCACGCAGATGGTTACGAATACTGATTGCAGTCAAGTTCAGACCGACAATAACGGTGACCAGCAGGAATGAGGTGGCATACACCAGCGGACGCGCCGCTTCCACATTCGGGCTTTGGAAACCAACGTCAAAAATATGGAAACCCAGATGCATGAATTTACGTTCCACATGCAAATACGGGAAATTGCCATCAACCGGTAAGGTCGGCGCCAGTTTTACCGCCCCCACCAACATTAGTGGTGCAACTTCACCCGCGGCACGCGCGATAGCCAGAATCAAACCGGTCATGATCGCAGGGCTCGCCATCGGCAATATAATGCGCCACAAAGTTTCTGCTTTCGTTGCACCTAATGCCAGTGAACCATGACGTACAGCACTTGGAATACGAGACAGCCCTTCTTCTGTGGACACAATCACAACTGGCAGCGTTAAGATCGCCAGTGTTAATGCTGACCACAACACGCCTGGAGAACCAAACACCGGATTTGGCAGTGATTCAGGGTAGAAAATCTTATCTAATGCACCGCCGACCATGTAAACAAAGAAACCTAAACCAAACACCCCGTAAACAATTGATGGCACACCCGCCAGGTTAATTACGGCAATACGGATGAGTTTCGTCATCATATTTTTACCTGCGTACTCATGCAGATAAACAGCCGCTACCACGCCTAAAGGTGTCACAATCACGGTCATCAGCATTACCATGAAAACGGTACCGAAGATTGCCGGGAAAACCCCACCTTCTGTATTCGCTTCACGCGGTTCATCCGTGACAAACTTACCAATCTGATGAAACCAGTGGCCGATCTTCTGGAGCCAGTTCATTTGGTTTGGCCAGTTCACATCCAACACTTGTGTTAACGGAATACTGACTTCTACGCCACGCATGTCTTTCATTACCAACGTGTCGTGATTTGCTTGTGCACGAAGCTCAAACAAGCGTTTTTCTAATACCTGATACTGTTTATTTAATTCAGTACGTTGGTCAGCAAACTCTTTTTTGGCTGTGTCGTTCCATTCATTGTTCAGCTGCAATTTACGTTCTTTCAAACGCATTTTTTCCAGCTGGTAATTGATGGCACCAATGTCACCTTTTTGCAGCGCATCTGCATCATGGTTCAGACTACGAACCCGTTTTAAGTGCTCTGGCAAAACTTGATGAATGTTATCGGTCAACGGTTTGCCATCAACGACTAAGCGCTGAACGTAACCGTAGAAATTTCCGTTTGTTGCACGCTCTAGCACAGCCAGTTCATCTGGTTCAGTGCGTTGCTGAATATCGGTTTCCAACATCCAGCGGAAATCCAGCGGTACGAATTCACGGTTACCTGTTTTTACCAGATAACGAGTGAGCACTTCGCCAACATTAGCCGGTAGTTTGACGCCGGTGGCCTGAATACGGGCACTGGGCA
>CAIZDF010000331.1 GCA_903931645.1 uncultured Tolumonas sp. | reverse complement strand
TCTTAGGTACTGCATATGTAAAACAACGGGAATAAAATATTTCCGATATCTGTAAATATAAAGAGCAGTCTTCGGACTGCTCTTTTTTTAGGGCTTGCAAAACTGGCTGATACTGGTATTTTGTCGTTGGAGCTAGTGCTAATTCAGAATTATGTCAATACATGATTAAAATTCAAGATGCGGTATTGGTGTAAAGATTAGTTTACAGTGTGGTGCTATCATGCAGAAAGATTCGCTGAATAATGTTCATATCCAATCAGAAAAAGTATTACTGACCCCTGAAGAACTGAAGGCTAAAGTGCCTGTGTCCGAAGATACGTTGTCCTTTATCGCTGATGCCCGTCGTCAGATCGCCGATATCGTACATCATCAAGATCACCGCCTGCTGGTTATCTGTGGTCCTTGTTCAATCCATGATATGGATGCAGCCAAAGACTATGCGACACGTCTGAAAGCTCTGCATGATAAATATTCTGACACTCTGTATATCGTAATGCTGGTTTATTTTGAAAAACCACGTACTACCGTTGGCTGGAAAGGGTTCATTAACGACCCGAATCTGGATGGCACTTTCGATATCGAACTGGGCCTGCAAAAAGCGCGCGAACTGCTGAGTTGGTTAGGCGAATTGCGTCTGCCATTGGCAACAGAAGCTTTAGATCCAATTAGCCCACAATATCTGGCTGATCTGTTCAGCTGGTCAGCAATTGGTGCGCGTACTACTGAATCGCAGACTCACCGTGAAATGGCATCTGGTTTATCAATGCCGGTTGGCTTTAAAAACGGTACTGATGGCAATCTGGACACCGCTATCAATGCACTGAAAGCAGCATCGTCTTCTCATACTTTTATGGGTATCAACCAGCAAGGTCAGGTAGCATTATTACAGACCCAAGGTAACCCGGATGGTCATGTGATTTTACGTGGCGGTAAACAGCCAAATTATGATTCAGTTAATGTTGCTGTTGCTGAACAAGAATTGGCAAAAGCTAAATTGCCGGCAAGTCTGGTGGTAGATTGCAGCCATGGTAATTCGAATAAAAACCATCGCTTACAGCCACTGGTCGCGGAAAACGTCATCCGCCAGATCCAGGATGGTAACAAATCGATTATCGGTATCATGCTGGAATCCAATATTGGTGAAGGTGCGCAATCCAGCGAACAGCCAAAATGTGATATGACCTACGGTGTATCGATTACTGATGCTTGTATCGACTGGCATGCCACTGAAAAATTGCTGGCAGGTTGCTTTGAAGAGCTGAAAGAGCCGTTGAAAGATCGACTCTGAACCTGAACACAATGCATAATGTACTCCGGCCCGATGGCCGGAGTTTTTTTAATGGAAGCACACGGATGAATGAAGAGCTGAATGCGTTGCGAGATCAAATCGATCATGTTGATAAGCAACTGGTTGATCTTCTGGCACAACGTCTGAAATTGGTTGCCGGAGTAGGGGAAGTTAAAAGCCGATACGGTATACCTGTTTATGCCCCAGATCGTGAAGCTGCTATGCTGGCCAGCCGCCGGGCAGAAGCTGAATCGGTTGGTATTCCCGCTGATCTGATTGAAGATGTTTTGCGTCGTGTCATGCGCGAATCATACAGCAGTGAAAATGATTCTGGTTTCAAATGTGTAAAACCAGATTTACGCCGTATTATTGTGGTCGGTGGTAATGGTCAGTTGGGCCGGTTGTTTGTTCAGATGTTTCGTCTTTCTGGTTATCAGGTTGATGTACTGGAAAAAACTGACTGGGAACGTGCAGATAGCTTGTTGGCTGATGCCAGCCTAGTGTTAGTGGCTGTACCAATCGATATTTCCTGCCAGATCATTGATAAACTGAATAATTTGCCAGCTGATTGCCTGCTCGTTGATATTACCAGTATCAAGCAAAAACCATTAGAGCATATGCTAGCTGCGCATGCTGGCCCGGTGCTTGGTTTGCATCCAATGTTTGGTCCTGATATCACCAGTCTGGCGAAACAGGTCATTGTTTGTTGCAATGGTCGGGGTGCTGAGCAATATCAGTGGTTACTGGAACAGATGCAGATCTGGGGTGCCAGACTGCACAGCGTAACGGCAAAAGAGCATGACGATGCAATGAGCTTTATTCAGGCATTACGTCATTTCACCACCTATGCCTATGGCTATCATTTGTTTGAAGAAAAAGTAGATATCAAATGTCTGTTGGCATTAAGTTCCCCGATCTATCGTTTGGAATTGGCCATGGTTGGGCGTCTGTTTGCTCAGGACCCTGCATTGTATGCAGATATCATTCTGTCTTCTGAGCAAAATCTGGTGTTGATCCGTCGTTATCATCAACGGATGGGTGAGGCGATCCAGCGGTTGGAGAAGGGCGATCGACAAGCCTTTATTTCTCATTTTGAGGAAGTGGCTGCCTACTTCGGGGATTACGCGCAACAATTCCTGAAAGTGAGTAAGCAATTGTTGGCGCAGGCAAGTGACCGTCGTCATCACGATTAACCTAAAGCATGATCCAAAAAGATAAGGCCAGCTATCTAGCTGGCCTTATCTTTAATGTCATTTATTCAGGAGTCGCATCGTTACACTGAAAAATGGTTACATTTTAATATTATGTTCGCGGTAGTAACGTGCTGCACCCGGGTGTAGTGGCACAGTTAAACCGACATGCGTCATATTTTCGGGTTTTAACCCTTTAAGTGCGGGATGACTTCTCTCTAGCTGCTCCAGATTTTCCATCGCCGCTTTAACAACCTGATAGGCAGTTTCATCATCAAGCTTATCGGTGGTTAACACTGTAGCTGTAACACCGATAGTCGCGGTGTCGGTGTCATTATCACGGTATAAACCACCAGGAATAGTAGCAGCACTATACTCAGGATGAGCTTGCAATATGCTGGCAATCTGTTCTGGCGGAAGTGACAACAACTTGGCATCACAGCTATTGGTGGCTTCTCTGATAGCGCCGTTAGGATGTCCGGCGACATAAACAAACGCATCAATTTGGTTGTCACACAATGCTTGAGCCCGTTCGTCAGCATGTAAACCAGAGATTTGCGAAAAATCCGTTTGTTTCCAGTTCAGCTGTTGCATGAGTAATTCCATCGTGGCTCGTTCACCAGAACCAGGATTTCCGATATCGATGCGTTTGCTGACCAGATCTGAAAGCTGAGAAATATGGCTATCGTCCCGAACAACTAAAGTGAATGCTTCGGAGTAAAGACTAAATAGAGCTCTTAACTGAGGCATTGGGCCACTTTGCTTAAACTCTGTTGCCCCGGTGAATGCATGTTGCTCAATGTCTGATTGAACAATAGCTAATGGTACTTCGTTATTCCGAAGTTTTTGAATATTAGCAATGGAACCTTCACTGGTCGTAACCGAACAACGTAACTGATGTTGTTTCTGACTCTTATTCAGCAATCTGCAGATCGCTCCGCCGGCTGGATAGTAAACACCAGAAACACTTCCAGTTGAAATCGTAAGATTAACCGGAGCAGCAGCGAAAGCACTGCTGCTGATTCCTAATGTCAGACACATCCATGTCAGTGCGTTTGTCAAACGTACGCTAAAGAAACGCATGCAAGACATAGTTTTTCCTGTAGTTGTGTATAGTGTGCAAGGGAGGATTATCCCTGTTTTACTGCTGAACTACCAGCCGTGCCGATTGAATCACTTTTACCATTCGATCCAACGCCTTTTGTAGCAGTTCGCGACTGCAGCCAAAATTTAAGCGAACAAATCGTTTGTCACCAAACTGAGCACCAGGCGATAAACCAACACCGCCTGCTTCAAAAGTAGCAATAGGATCATCAAGTTGCAGACCGGAAACATCAATCCATGCTAAATATGTTGCTTCAAGCTTGGCGATTTTAATCCCTGGTAATTGACCCAAAGTGCTGGCAACTAAGTCTCGGTTTCCGCGCAGATAATCCAGTTGTGCTTGTAACCACTCTTCACCATGTTCATAAGCCGCTTCTGCAGCGACCAGACCGATCAAGTTATTATCAGCCATTAATCCACGCATGGCTTGTTGCAGTTTAAAGCGCAAACGGTTATCAGGAATGATCGCAAAAGAGCTGCATAAACCAGCAATATTAAATGTTTTGCTCGGCGCCATTAACACAGCACTACGTGCTGCAGCTTCAGGTGATAATGAAGCAAAAGGAATATGCTTCACATTTGGTTCCAGAAGTAAGTCGCAATGAATTTCATCTGAAATCACCACGAGGTCATTTCGAATAGCAATATCCGCAATTCGCGTTAATTCTTCGCGGGTAAAGACCGTGCCGCCAGGGTTATGTGGGTTACACAACAGCAACACGTCAGCCGTTTTAGCTTGTTGTTCAAACGTATCAAAATCTGGTAACCAGCGATCATTAACCAGCTGCATAGGCAGCAGGCTGACCGGGCGATCGTTATATTCTGGCGCATGCAGAAACGGGTAATAGACCGGATTGGGTGTGATAACATGCTGTTCAGGACGGCACCATGCTTTGATACCAAAGTTCAGGCCAGGCACAACACCAGGCATGAACAGCAGCCATTCCGGTTCAATTTTCCAGCCATAGCGCTGCTGCATCCGTTCGATAATCAGTTCAATGAGGCGAGGGGATGGGCGACTATAGCCGAATACGCCGTGAGCAATGCGCTGCTGCAAAGCATCAATGACACCCTGTGGTGCCATAAAGTCGGTGTCTGCGACCCATAATGGAATAACATCTTGGTCTTTATATTTATTCCATTTCAGACTGTTTGTGCCGCGGCGATCAATCTGCTTATCGAAATCAAACATGCTGCATCCCTGTGATTTGCTATCGAATTCAAAGAATGGTCACTCTAGGGGGAATCAATAAGTGGTGCAAGAGGAAATGAAAAGCGAATGAAACGGATATTACCTTCTTTTTTGCAAAACGCAGTTGAACTGAGTTTTATGGGCGTAACTTTCCTTACTGGGTTAGCTGTTGCATTTTTGGTTCCTGTCTTGAGTCTGTTTTTGAGCGACGAATTGCAGGTGCGTCCATTATTGGTTGGCGCATTTTTTACTACCAATGCGGTTATGGGGATCATAATCGGGCAATTATTAGCGAATTACTCAGACAAAATGAGCAGCCGTAAACCGTTGATTACTGTCTGTGGTATCGCAGGGATTATTGGTAGTTTGCTCTATGCTTTTGATCGTCATTATGCCGTATTAGCCAGTTTGGGCATTGTGCTGATGAGTTTTTGTGGTTCGATCACGCCTCAACTGTATGCATTAGCGCGTGAATATACCGACGCCAAAAATAAACAAGCAGTAACCTTTAGT
>CAIZDF010000330.1 GCA_903931645.1 uncultured Tolumonas sp. | reverse complement strand
GAACTATCCAGGCCAATGCAATGATGAGTCCTTTATATAAAAAATCCACGTTGCTTCGCGCAATCATACAAGGCACCTCCTCCAGGTTGATATATTCAAAACACCACTAAAATTTTCTACTCCCTAACATGCAGAATTTCAAATCAGAAGTTATACGAAATAATTTCTTTTGTTTCTGAAATCATTTTTCTCGCAAAGAGTAAATTGACAATACGATCAACATCAGCAGATGATATCTTTTTTTGAAAAATTGAAGAAATATGAACAGTAAGCGTTTTGAGTTTCCTGGGTCGTTTCTTTTTGTCTATTTTTCCGAGTATTTCGAATGCCCTGTTGTAGTTAGGGTCGTCATTGGGGGTTGATTTCGGATCAAGTTCGATAAGACTGTTTATGAGTTTGCATTTAAGCCCAACTCTATTCAGGTGACGAAGAAGGGGATCAAAACCTTTATCTTTCGAAAGAACTGTACAATGGACCCGTGGAGATTTTTCCAGAATGCGACCAAGGCGACATGCGATATGAAAATCAAGAGCGTTGCTTCCATTGCCATCTACTCTTTCCCATTCTATACGAGAACCGAGTTTTTGAGCGGAAGTTACCAGATCGATAGGAATCGCTTTCTGGCTGGAACCCACAAAAATGATAACGTTACTGTCTTCTTCTATTTGCGACAGATCTATCTGCTGCACATTTTCAAAATCGACGAGCAAGAGTTTTTGTTCCATTTTTTTCTCGTTAGCGGGTTAGCCGTTGGTGGTCCTTATGTTGCGAATGACTTTGCCGATAAACAAATCGACCTTTTTGTCAGGTTTTAAATGTCTTAACGTTCGAAGTGGTCCGTACAAAATGCCTGGCTCTAATTTCGAAAATTCTCCGCAGGATAGGCGAGATACAAAAGTGTTTAAGTCGTCTGCGTTTCGTCCATGTTTTTTATCCTCGGTCTTATCGGTCACAAACTCATGTATGAGCATTACTGCTCGGCGGTAATCGAGTCGTTCTGCCTCTGCGATAGTTCCAGCGCACGCTGTTATTAGTTGATATCGAATATTGTCATCCTGACCTGGCTGATCAGGTTCAGTTCCAAGGATTGACCTTCTTAGTTGATTGAGTCTGTTGAGTCCATTGGATCTTGGATTTTCTGACAATCTACGTGTTGCTGAGATCAGTGTTTTAGCCACTGTTTCTCCAAACGATTCATCGGCTTTCGCTTCTACAGTAATCAGATAGTGTCCAAATTTATCTATAGCATTGATGGACAAGTCGCTGTTTCGTGGCTCACCTGCGAAGGTGTCGAACCTGAATTTGGCTTCTGGTTCTGCCTGCCAACTAAGGACCTCGCCAAAGTAGCTGTTCGTTGCAAGTGCGGCAATAACTTCATCGGGAAGTCTTTCGCCGCCTCCTTCAAGCCATGCTCGTGCAGTTTCTTTGGCACTGCGACCATCAACCCATTGGCCTTTGGATTTCGGCCCAGCGAGTTGTTCCCACTCGCCAAGTGAGGAGATGGGAATTCCATCTTTTTGGAAAGTCACGGTAGGTTCCTCAAATGACTAACACCTTGTTGGGTCTTCCTGGCAGGCCGATTCTTTCCGCTCCCAGTAAGTTGCAGAGTTCTGCGGGCCATTACCTCCGGGTTTCTCCGATGATCTTCATCTGTGACCAATTTCAGTGTAGGCACTGCAACTGGACGTCGGGTGTTAGCGCACATTTTCATTGATCTGCACTTCAGTTCGAAACAATCTGGTCTTGACTGTACCGAAGGCGATTGCCTCAAGACGTTTCGATGACTCGATTTCGGCTTGAAGAAGCGAAGCGAAAAACGACTTGAATTCTGTCTCTTGAAGTTCCGCAACGGCAGCAAAAAAATCTAGCCCTTCGTTGTGTGTGAATACGCGACCGGGAATGCTTTTCTCGCTGGACGCAAGAACGCCATAGCGAAGGTATGGGTAGATCTGCTTGTGTTTCAATGCCTTGGCGCTGTATGTCAGCACGTCATGTGTTGTGATTCCAGTCTTGAACTCAATTACAACACGCGGGATAGCGATATCAGGTGTCTTGTCTTCGAACACGCACAAATCAGTCTGAAAGGCCGATGTGCCTCTTTTGGGTTTTCGTACTTGTTCCTGACTCATTACTTCGAGGGCATTGCTTACTCGGATCTCATAGAGTAGCGGCGCACCTCGCACGACACGAAATGGAAGGGTGAGTATCTCATCCGCGACACCATGGGCGATTGCAACAAATGAACTCTCGTTGGCCATTAGGGAAGCTCCTCAGTGCTAATGGTGAAATACCCTCATCTTTCGTGCAGCCTCGTGGCACACTATTTCCAATTTATATGTACCAAAAATATTCAAACATAACCTATAAATTAATTAACTGACAGAAGATGCATCTGGCAACCCATTTCAAGGGAAAACGATCTTATAAGAATGGAAATGTAAATTTCCTTTGATTGTCTCAAGGGTTTTATACTGAAATTTGTCTTTAAAAGCCGGTTGCACAAGAAAACAGAAAATATTTGCCAGTAAAGCAAACGATCCTTTGTGTTACTTTCAGATTAATCAATCAGGCAAATATTTTTCTTTTGCAGAAAAATGTCATTTTCAGAAGTCGACTGCACCAACTTACTGGACATAAGGGCCGATGTGATATAGACTTTTGACACACAAATATCAATAGTCATATGCACTAATCTCGACAATGCTCAATACTCCTATGCACATATTGAGGTTTCGGTATGATGTCAGATACCCCCAAAATACCTGAAAAAGGGGTTGCTACCCTGCCCGAAGAGATATGGGAGCAAGCCTGTCGTAGAACAGAGATTATTGGCCCTTTGGCTGAGCTTGATGTCGTAGGCCATCAAGCAACTGACACCGCTGCTCGGCAACTTGGCCTATCTCGGCGGCAAGTGTATGTACTCATCAACCAAGCCCGGCAGGGAACTGGCCTTGTAACTGATTTAGTACCAGGGCGATCTGGAGGTGGGAAAGGAAAGAGACGTTTACCGGAATCGGTTGAACGTATTATTCGCACCCTGGTGCAAAAACAGTATTTGAATAAGCAGAAGTGTAGTTTGGCTACGCTTAATCGTAAAATCACGCAAGCTTGCAAAGCGCAAAATTTACCGGTTCCTGCACGTAACACAGTGGCTCGACGAATTGCCAGTCTTGACCCTTTGAAAATATCGCGTAGCAGGGAAGGCCAAAACGTTACTCGTGACCTGCAAAGTGCCGGTGGCGTCCCTCCCGCAATTACTTCACCGTTGGAGCAAGTACAGATCGACCACACGGTTATCGATCTAGTTGTCGTAGACGAGCGCGACCGCCAACCTATAGGCCGCCCATACCTAACCATCGCTATCGAAGTATTTACTCGCTGTGTTGTCGGCATAGTAGTTACATTGGAGCCTCCCTCTACCGTCTCTGTCGGCCTTTGCCTAGCGCATATTGTCTGTGACAAGCGTCCCTGGCTTGAAGAACTTAACGTGGAGATGAGCTGGCCTATGAGCGGCAAGCCCAAACAACTTTATCTCGACAACGCTGCTGAGTTTAAGAGTGAAGCATTACGTCGTGGTTGCGAACAGCATGGTATTAAATTGAATTACCGGCCACGTAACCAACCGCATTACGGCGGTATTGTTGAACGGATTATTGGGACAGCAATGCAAATGATCCATGACGAATTGCCGGGGACTACCTTCTCCAATCCATACCAACGTGGAGAGTACAATTCCGAAAAAATGGCAGCTCTGACGCTTTACGATCTAGAAAGATGGTTCGTATTGGCAGTTGGAGTTTATCATGGCTCTATACATAGCAGTCTTTTACAACCGCCAGAAGCACGTTGGGCTGAGGCAGTGACGAGTGTTGGCGTACCAAGTGTCGTCAACAACGCCACTGCCTTTTTAATTGATTTCCTTCCTATTGCTCGCCGAAAGCTAAACCGCACCGGTTTTGTCCTCGACCATATATACTACTATGGTGATGTTCTTAAACCTTGGATTGCCAAACGTGATCGCTTAGCAGCCTTCTTGATCCGGCGTGATCCACGTGATATCAGTCGCATCTGGGTGTTGGAACCAGAAGGTAATCAATACATAGAAATCCCTTACCGCACGTTATCCCACCCTGCCATCACACTTTGGGAGCAACGCCAGGCATTGGAAAGATTACGCCAAAAGGGACGCGAACAAGTAGATGAGTATTCACTATTCCGGATGGTCAAGCAAATGCGTGACATCATAACTACCGCTCAAAAAACCACACGCAAAGCTCGCAAAGATGCGGATCGCCGCCAGCATCTCAGGTCATCGGAACCGGCAGCCAAATCCATACTACCTGATTTTGATAAGACAAAGAATGACAACGAAGAGCCCGCCAAGCCATTTGATCAAATAGAGGAATGGTAACAATGGAAGATTATCCATCTATCGACTTGTCACATTTACAGCCAGCATCTCAGGGGTTGGCTCGGCTACCTGCGGTTGAACGGATACAGCGAATCCGAACTGACCGGTGGATTGGGTATCCCTTAGCTGTAGAAGCTTTGAACCGTCTGGAAACCCTATATTCTTGGCCAAACAAACAGCGTATGCCCAACCTTTTATTGATTGGGCATACTAACAATGGCAAATCAATGATCATCGAGAAATTCAGGCGTATCCACCCATCCATCTCTGATATCGACCAGGAGCATATCCCGGTATTGGTGGTACAGATGCCCTCCGAACCATCGGTGACCCGTTTTTATGTCGCATTACT
The DNA here is from genome assembly GCA_903931645.1 of uncultured Tolumonas sp. Lineage (GTDB taxonomy): Bacteria > Pseudomonadota > Gammaproteobacteria > Enterobacterales > Aeromonadaceae > Tolumonas. Next base: position 818 of record CAIZDF010000330.1, on the reverse strand, counting down.
TGCAGCAATGGGTGCACCACTGCGTCCACGCTCACGATTACCGGAAATTGAACAATTGGCGCTGGCATTATTACGAAAGGTGAATGTTCAAATGCTAGTGATTGATGAATTGCACAACGTTTTGGCCGGGAATAGAAGTAATCGACAAGAATTTCTTAACCTGTTGCGCTTTCTAGGTAATGAGTTACGTATTTCGTTAGTAGGTGTTGGCACACGTGAAGCTTATTTGGCCATTCGATCAGATGATCAGTTAGAGAACCGATTTGAGCCAATGTTGTTACCATTATGGGAGGTTAACGATGATTGCTGCTCACTACTGGCCAGCTTCGCGGCTTCCTTTCCATTGCGACGGCACTCGCCAATTGCCACGTCGGATATGGCACGATACCTGCTGTCTCGCAGCGAAGGTACCATCGGTGAACTAACTCACCTGTTAATGGTTGCGGCAGTTGCAGCGGTGGAAAGCGGTGAAGAATCAATTAATAACCGTACACTTAGTATGGCGGATTATACTGGCCCTAGTGAGCGACGTCGGCAATTCGAGAGAGATCTGAGATGAGGGCAGCACGACACTGGCCGTTACACCCACATCCCAAAGAAGGTGAAGCCATGTCCTCGTGGCTCCATCGTGTTGCAACTTGTTACCAGATGGACATGCGTCTTTTGTTAGAACATGACCTTGGTCACGATCGTATTAGTGATCTGGATTCCTCTCTGCCACTTTCGTTGTTGACTCTTTTGGCTCAACGGAGTGGTTTTGAGTTGGATCTGTTGCGCTGCATGAGCTTGGCCGGTTGGGTACCATGGCTGTTAGACAG
>CAIZDF010000329.1 GCA_903931645.1 uncultured Tolumonas sp. | reverse complement strand
TCTTGTTCTTTACAGCGGATGATGCCGCCGTGTTCCAGCGCGGAACGCAGCTCGGCTTCATCTTCCAGCGTAAAACCAGCCGGTGCGGCACCGGCATTCAGCCATTCCGTCATGGTAATTTCTGGCGGATTTAACAAAGCAAAAGGTACAACGGGCAGACTGCCTGTGCATTTACGCAACAGCGATAATACGTCGTCGGCTTTTTTCGATGAGCCAGCGTCGACAACCAGATAGTTTTCTGCAGCGTTGATCCACAAGAAGGTCTGGCTGGAACGCGGGAAGGCGCGTGGCAATAGCGTATGCAGGATCTCTTCTTTCAGTGATTCTTTCTCTTTTTTCTTCAGTGCCCGACCTTGTGCTGCTTCCATATCATCAATTTTTTCCTGCAGCATGTCTTTGATGACAGCAGCTGGCAGCACTTTTTCTTCCTTTTTAGCACATAACAACAGCTGTCCCTGTACTTCATGCACCAATACTTCTGCGTGTTTTCCCAATGGGGAAATCCAACCGAATTTGCTCATCTCCTGACTACCGCAGGGTGTAAACAGATGGCTTTGCAGCATTTTTTCCAGGCTGTCAGCATCGTGTTCGAAAGGACGAGTAAAGCGGTACAGTTGCAGGTTTTTAAACCACATGGCGACCTCAGTCATGTTTAAAAGGAGTCGCATTCTAACAGCATTGTGATCGCTTCGGCATTACCCGGATAAAAACCGGAGCTGATTCACAACCTGATAACCACTTGGCTATGTCTTTCTGCGGGCTGAGTAAACTAAAGTTAAGTTTAATTCGGAGTAGATCATGGTGATTCGACGCAGCGAACCACAAGATATGCCACAACTGACAGCCATCTGGTTGCAAGCATCATTGCATGCCGATGAGTTTTTGCCAGCGGCTACCTGGTGGCACAGGCAGGAGTCGATGCGTAAACAACTGGAGTGTGGCACTGAAGTTTGGGTTGCCGATGATGAAAATCATCTAGTGGGTTTTGTCGCTTTAAAAGCGGATGAGTTACTGGAGCTTTATGTTGAGCCCAGTTGTCAGCGCCAGCAATTAGCTGAGGAGTTATTAGGGCTGGCCAAACAGAATCATCCGGTGTTGTATCATCGGGCGTGTGCTGAACATGCCGATGAAATTGAGTTTTATCAAAAGCAGGGCTTTAAAATCAAAGAAGCGCATAAACATCCGGTCTGGCAATTAGAGGAATACTGGATGGAGTGTCGTGACGCTTGAAAAAGGGCGCGTTAGCCATCATGTTACGGATAACTACTTCCTGATCTGTTGCTGAGCACTGTGAAATTACTACATACCGCCGACTGGCATCTGGGACATCGTTTGCACGGTCATGAACGTTACTATGAGCATCGTTCATTTCTTGATTGGTTAATGAATGAGATAGTGCAACGCGATATCGATGGTTTATTGGTCGCGGGTGATGTATTTGATACCGCCAATCCATCAGCAACGAGCTGGCAGCTTTTTTATCAGTTTCTGGCGAGTTTACGTCAGCAACGTCCGCATCTGAATGTCATCATTATTGCTGGGAATCACGATTCGCCATCAAAACTTGATGCGCCGCATGAATTACTCAAATCCTTTGATCTGCATTTAATTGGCGCGATTGAGCGCGATGATGCAGGCCAACTCAATTGCGAAAAATTAGCGATCCCGTTGAAAGATAAAACGGGGAAAGTAGCCGCATGGTGTGCTGCCGTACCATTCCTGCGAAGCGCAGATTTACGCATTAGTGATGAACAAGCTGAGGGTGAGGATCGCCTAGTTGTCGGTGTACGTGAGGTTTACCAGCAAGTTTTTTCACATATCAACACACAACGCACAATCAACGAACAGGGTGTAGCGGAACAACCGATCTTGGCGTTGGGACATGCTTATCTGCAAAGCGGCGAGTTATCAGAATTATCGGAACGAAAAATCTTAGGCGGCAACCAACATGCTTTGCCACTTTCCGTATTTGATGGTGCCGATCATGTGGCGTTAGGGCATTTGCATTTAAGCCAAGCCTTGAGTGAACGGGTGTATTATTCCGGTTCACCATTACCGTTATCGCTGGCAGAACAACACTACCCGCATCGGGTTCTCGAATTAACCGTCAACAATCATCAAATTGCTTTGACTGATAAGATCAGTGTGCCGCATACGGTCGATATTTTGCGATTGCCCACACAACCAGCGCCGTTAGATGAAGTTCTGGCTGAGTTGAGTGCCTTGTCATTAACCGATTTACCGCATAACCAGCGTCCGTTTTTGGAAGTACGCGTTAAGCTTGATAAACCCGAAGCCCGTCTGCGGGAGCGGGTATTAGCGGCTCTCACCGATAAGCCAGTGCGGTTAGCTCGAATTCATACTGAATATACCGGACATGGTTTAGGTATTGCCGATCAGATGACCACTGTGCCACTCGATTCGTTGACGTCGCGGGAGGTGTTTGAACTGTGTTATCAGCGGCAATATGCCTCTTCCCCTGATATTGAACTGGTGAATTGTTTCGAAGAGTTAGAAACCGTATTGGAGCATCCAGCATTATGAAAATACTTGCGGTTCGTGGTGAAAATCTCGCTAGTTTAACTCATCCATTCGATATCGATTTTACGCAAGGGCGCTTGGGTGACAGTGGCCTGTTTGCCATCACCGGCAATACCGGTGCGGGGAAAAGCACAATTCTGGATGCGATTTGTCTGGCGTTGTATGACCAGATCGCACGCTTTCCATCGAATAAGAAAAATATGGCGGAAATTGGCCGTGTTGATGATGCCGAGCGGTTAAAAGCCAACGATGTGCGGCTGATCTTAAGCCGTGGTGCATTCTCCGGTTATGCCGAAGTTGAGTTTTCTGGTCGCGATGGTCAGCGCTATTGCGCGCGCTGGTCGGTGCGCCGTGCACGTAATCGCCCAGATGGCAAATGCCAGAAACAAGAACGTTCATTGCGTCAGTTATCTGAAGGTGGTGTTACCTATGCGGGGGGGCAACGTGATGTGCAAAGTCAGATTGAGGAAAAGATTGGCCTGAACTGGGAGCAATTCCGTCGCGCTGTAATTTTACCGCAAGGCGACTTTGCCGCATTTCTGAAAGCCAGTATGGATGAACGCTCGGCATTGTTGGAGCGCATGACAGGCACCGAGCATTATTCGCAACTCTCAGTTGCGGCGTATGAACGGGCTAAAACGGAGCGCCAGCAATTAGTTGTATTGGAAGAGAGGATCGGCGATCAACCGCAGTTCAGTCAGGACGATCGCGACAATCTGTTGTGGCAATTTAATAATTTGTCGTTGCAGCAAAAGCAGTTAGCTCAGCAACTCAGTTTGTTGCAAGAATGGCAGGGCATGCAGTTCCGCCTGCAAGAGTTACAAGGCGTCACGGAGGAATCCCGCCAGCAATTACAAACAGTGATGGCGGAATGGCAGGCGCAGGAAGCCCACCGTCAACAACTGGCATTGCTGGAAAAGGTACAAGTCGCGCGTCCGGAACATGAACAACTTGATCGCACGGTTATTGAATTGCAGCAAGTCACAGAAACTTTGCAGCACCAGCAACAACAGCTTACCCAACATCTGGAATTAGAGCAGCCATTACAGCAGCAGTATCAGCAAGTATTACAACAACGTGATGGTGGTGAAGCTGAATATGCAGTGGTGCAGCGCGAGATCCGTCAGGCACGCGAGTTGGATAACTCGTTATCTGAACGACAACAGCAGGTAGAACAAGCAGCCCAGCAATTGTTAACGCTGCAGACTGATACTGTGGTGCAACAGCAAGTGCGCGAGCAACAGCAACACACCTTGCTGCAACTCCAGCAACAACGATCAGAGTTGCAGGTTTGGTTAGAAGAAAACAGCCACTGGCAGCGTCAGGCGCAGCAGCAGCAACCGTTGTTAAAAGCGATGCAAGATTTTCTGGGTGAACAGCAGCGCTGGCAACAACAGAACCAACAGATTGCTATCTTTCAGCGGCAGTTGCGTGAGTTAGAGCAGGCACAAATCATTGTGCAGGGCCATTTCCAGCATCAGCAAGAAGCGTTACAGGCCATTAATCTGCGCTTACAACAAGAAGGTACACCGCAGGAGTGGCAGTCGTTACAGCAGCTACACAGCCGTTGGCAGGAAGCGCAGAGTCTGGCGGAACGTTGTCATCATCTGAAAGGGCTGGCCGAACAGGCAATATTAAGCCAACGACAACGTGCCGAATTAGTTCAGCGGTTGCAATTAGCACAGCAAGCATTGCTGCAAATCACCCTACGTCAGCAAGCTATCCAACCGGAATTAGACGATTTGCGTGCGCAATTGAAAGAGGTGCATCACACGCTGAAACAGGCGTTGTTGCGCAGCCAATTGCAGGATTATCGTGGTTATCTGGTTGATAACGAACCATGTCCACTTTGTGGTTCCAACCATCATCCATATCAGCATGCGATGGTCACTGACAGTCTGTTACAACAGTTAGAACGTCAGCAGCTTTTCCTGCAGCAGCAATTAGAAAAAGGGCAGGTGGAAGCTGCGCAATTACAAGAAGCTGAATTACAAACGCAACGAGCTGGAAAAGAGCTGGAGCGTCAGCTTATCCAATTGGATGAAGCTTTACAGACACAAGCGTTGCAATGGCAAGCGCTGCGTCAGGCGCATACTTCATTGCTCCCTGCATGGCCGGAAGACGATAGTCAGTGGTTGCCACTAGCTGTTTTGCTGGCGCAATTACAGCATCAGCAAGGTGTGCAAGCCGGTGAGTTGCATCAGCAATATGAATTAGCCCGCGTGCAATTCGAGCGTCAGCAACAGTTACTGGTTCAGCAGGAAAAACTCAGCCAACAGGCGCAATTGCACGAGCGTGAATTAATGGAATTACGCCGCCAGAGTGGCATGCAACAGAGTGCGTTTGAACAGTTGCAGCAACAACAATCCGCATTGCTTTTACGCTTACAACAAAGTGAATTGTCACTGGAAGAACAACTGGCCCCGTTGGACTGGCGTCCGCATCTGAACTTACAGCAAGGCGAGATCTGGTTACAAGGCTGGCTAAAGTGCTGTCACGAATATCAACAAGTTGAGCAACGCTGGATGATGAATGAACAACAATATCAGCAGTTAAATGCCACCTTGTCTGAGCAGAATATCCGTTTGCTAACACTGCAGGAACAACTGCAACTGCGTCAGCAAGAGCTGCAACGTATTCAGGCCGATTATCAACAAACACTGGCACTGCGTCAGCAATGTCTGAATGGGCAAGCGGCCGAACCGCTAGAGCAGCAATGGCTTCAGCGTCTGCAACAAAACAGGCAATTGGCGGAGCAGCAACAGCAGCAATTGCAACAATGGCAGGAACAACGGATCGCCTTGCAATCGCAAGTGGCCAGCCAGCAACACCATCTGGAACAGCTGCAGGCTCAGCAGCGCACGCTATTGCGCAGCACCATGCAGCAGCAGCAAAAATTGAATTTAACCGAATATGAAATTCGGCAGCTGTTAATTGTGCCGATAGAACATGTGCGTTTGCAGCGTGAACAACTGGCACATTTAGATGAGCTGCTGACGCAAGCCAAAACGCGGTTGCAGGAACGCGAGCAACAGATCGAACTCCAGCTCAAACGTTGTGAGGCTCTACAGCAAGCGCAACCTGAATGGGCGATGTTAGATCTCAATCAACTCGTTATTCGTCAGCAAGATATGATGTTGCATCTGCAAGACTTAGATCAGCTGTTATTTGATATTAAACGACTGCAGTTACAGGCAGAAGAGGCCGCAGTAACACAAGCTGAGTTGCAACAAGCCTATCAAGCGCAATTACAAATCAGTGATCGTTGGCAGCAGTTGAGCGATCTGATTGGTTCTGCCAGTGGCGCCAAATTCCGCACTTTTGCACAAAGCCTGACGTTGGAACAGTTGTTAGGGTTGGCCAACTTACATTTAGCTGAATTAGCGCCGCGTTATCAGCTGCAGCGAGTACCGGGCACTGATCTGGCGCTGCAAGTCATAGACCGTGACATGGGGGATGATATTCGCGCTGTAGAGTCATTGTCTGGTGGTGAAAGTTTCCTCGTGTCATTGGCGCTGGCTTTAGGCTTGTCATCATTGTCATCGCACGATACCCGTATTGAATCACTGTTTATTGATGAAGGCTTCGGCACTCTCGACCCAGAGAGTCTGGATACAGCGATTGCCAGTCTGGATGCCTTACAGGCGGCAGGCCGACAAGTTGGTGTGATCTCACACGTGCAAACGCTGGTAGAGCGTATTGGTGTACAAATTAAAGTACAAAGTATGGGCGGTGGAGAAAGCAGAATTGTATTGCCTTGATATGACAGGAATAGCGCCTATCATAAAACTGTCATAAAACATTCTGATAATGGCATCAGACTTGTCATAAAAGGGTTTTTATCATGTCAAAGCGTGTTTTGGTTGTTGAGGATGAAGCGCCCATCCGCGAGATGTTGTGTTTCATGCTGGAACAACGTGGGTTTGAGGCGGTGGAAGCCGCCGATTTTTCTGAAGCTGTGGCATTGGTGAAAGAGCCATATCCAGAGCTGATCCTGCTCGACTGGATGATCCCTGGTGGCAGTGGCATCCAATTCATCAAATTGATGAAACAGGAAGAACTGACACGAAATATTCCAATTGTCATGCTAACTGCGCGTGGCGAAGAAGAAGATAAAGTCCGCGGGCTGGAAGTAGGGGCGGATGACTACATTACTAAGCCTTTCTCTCCAAAAGAGCTGACTGCGCGTATCAAAGCTGTCATGCGCCGCTCTGTTCCAACCGCGACAGAAGACGTGATCGATGTGCAAGGATTACGCCTCGACCCGGTATCCCACCGTGTAACCGCCAACGATCTGCCACTGGATATGGGGCCGACAGAATTCCGTTTGTTACATTTCTTTATGACACATCCCGAACGAGTATATAGCCGCGAACAGTTACTCAATAACGTTTGGGGCACCAATGTTTACGTCGAAGATCGCACGGTTGATGTGCATATTCGTCGTCTGCGGAAGGTCATGGCGACTACCGGGCATGAAGTGTTAATTCAGACTGTGCGTGGTGCAGGTTATCGTTTTTCTTCCCGCATTTAAGGGACTGTATGCAACAACCCAATTACTGGATCTCTCTGGCTAAAAAAATTGTCGTGTTATATACGCCACTTTTGTTAGCCGGCGCATTACTGGGTGACTGGCGATTAGGCCTTATTATTGCCTTGATCTACCACATTTTCTGGTTTTATCGCTATCAGAAACGGCTGCAAGATTGGTTATGGAACGATCGCAGTTTGATCCCACCACAAGGGCCGGGGACGTGGGAACTGATCTTTAATGGTATCTATCGGTTACAGCAACGTCACCGTATGCGGCGTCGTGAGCTGGCCAGTGTGATCCGGCGTTTCCGTGAGGGTGCCGAAGCATTACCTGATGCCGCGGTTGTGTGCCGTAATGATGGTACTATTATTTGGTGTAACCGATTAGCCGGCCAATGTTTAGGTTTCCGATGGCCAGAAGATGCTGGGCAGAACATTAGCAATCTAATTCGTTATCCCGCTTTTGTCGGTTTTTTGCAGCAAAAAGAGTTCAGTGAACCACTGGAAATGCCATCGCCGATCAACGATGACAAAGTACTGGAAGTTCGAGTAATGCCTTATGCCGACGATCAATTCATGTTGGTCGTGCGTGACATTACGCGGATAAGAAGTGTCGAGAATATGCGGAAGAACTTTGTTGCCAATGTTTCACATGAACTGCGTACACCACTAACGGTATTGAAAGGTTATCTGGAAATGCTGGAGGAAGATCTGCCGCCGCCAGCGCGTTGGAAAAAAATGCAGCAGGTGATGCTTGAGCAAACCTTACGCATGGATAATCTAGTCGATCAGCTATTAACCTTATCGCGAATTGAAGTCGCCACGGATATTGATCGCTCCCGTATTGTCGATGTGCCGAGAATGTTATTGATGTTGCAGCATGAAGCTAAGGCGTTGAGTGGTGCCATGCGGCATGACCTTCACTTTAAAATTGACGAGCAACTCAAGGTTCATGGCGATGAAGATCAATTGCGTAGTGCGATGACGAATCTGGTTAATAACGCGATCAAATACACCCCTGCAGGCCGCAAAATTACCGTGGAATGGCGTCGTGATGGCACTAAAGCGCATTTCTCGGTGACAGATGAAGGCGATGGTATTGCGTTGGAACACTTGGGGCGACTGACGGATCGTTTTTATCGGGTAGACAGAGCACGTTCCCGACCAACTGGTGGTTCAGGCTTGGGGCTGGCGATTGTTAAGCATGCATTGAGTCATCACGACAGCTCTCTGAATATTGAAAGCGCGCTTGGTAAAGGCAGTTGCTTCAGCTTTTTGATCCCAGAAAGCCTAGTTGTAAAAAGCTAATAGTGACTTTTGTTGTCACATAACTGTCATCTATCTTTATTAAAGTCGTCACATTGGTAGTAGATACTTATCTGCGTCAACTTAGAGAACATTCTCAACTGGAGAAAGTGGATGAAACTGAACAAAGTAGTTAGTGTGGTTGGTTTTGCAGCTGCCAGCTTCCTGTCAAGCCATGTATGGGCCGCAGGCGTAGACGCAGCGATTCCTGAATATCAGAAAGTAAGTGGTATCTCAGGTAACCTGTCTTCTGTTGGTTCAGATACACTGGCTAACATGATGACCCTGTGGGCTGAAGAATATAAACATATTTATCCAAACGTTAATATTCAAATTCAAGCGGCAGGTTCTGCAACCGCACCACCAGCACTGACTGAAGGTACCTCTCAGTTTGGCCCGATGAGCCGTACAATGAAAGAAGGCGAAAT
>CAIZDF010000328.1 GCA_903931645.1 uncultured Tolumonas sp. | reverse complement strand
TAAGGACATCGCTATTGATACGTCGGAAACCAGAGCGGCCGATGGGAACAAGGTCAACGACCCTCCGCGCCAAGGATGGCGCGGCAGAGTCCCCATGGATGGGTTTACGACGTGTCGGTGGCGTTGTTCCCATTGGCCGACAACCCAGATAAACATAAAGTTCAAGCCAGACGGGTAGCCAGCAACTGCTCTAACTTCACTTGGTCGATAGCAAAGTTACGAATGCCTTCGGCGAGTTTCTCGGTCGCCATGGCATCGTCATTGTGCTGCCAGCGGAACTCGGCTTCGGTCATCACGGCAGGGCGGGCTAAACGCACACCGTCATCTGCTAAATGACGCACTAACTCGCCGGAGGTTTCTTCCAATTCCTGCAACAGGTTCGGGCTGATAGTTAAACGGTCACAACCTGACAGGGCTAACACTTCATCGAGGTTACGGAAGCTGGCACCCATCACCACGGTCGAGTAACCGTGCTGCTTGTAATACTGATAAATGGCGCGCACCGACAGCACACCGGGGTCAGTTTCAGACGTATAAGTTTGACCGGTTTTGGCTTTGTACCAATCGAGAATTCGACCGACAAATGGCGAAATCAGATAGGCACCGGCTTCGGCACAGGCACGCGCTTGCGCAAAACTAAACAGCAGGGTCAGGTTGCAGTTAATGCCTTCTTTTTCCAGCTGCTCAGCGGCACGAATGCCTTCCCATGTGGAAGCAATTTTAATCAGCACACGCGAGCGCGGAATGCCTTGATACTCATACAAGCCAATCAGCTTGCGGGCTTTTTCAATCGTGGCGGTGGTATCAAACGACAGACGGGCATCGACTTCGGTGGAGATACGACCCGGTACGTGTTTTAAGACTTCACAGCCAATGACCACAATCAAACGGTCGGCGGCCTCTTCGACTTGCACGGCCAGATCGGGAGAAAGAGAGCGCGCTTGGGCCACAATGCTCTCCAGCAGCGAAGCATATTCTGGCAACGTGACCGCTTTTAAAATCAGCGATGGGTTGGTGGTGGCATCTTCCGGTTTGAAGGCTTTGATAGCCGGAAGTTCACCCGTGTCCGCGACCACGGTGGTGAAAGCGCGGAGTTGATCCATTAAATTCGTCATCACAATTCCTTTCAGTAAAAAAACATCGGGCAGCTCCCTGCAGCTGCCCGATGTTTCCGATCACCAGTATTTGTTGATTTCAGCTTTCAGTGCTTCGGCAGTGGCTTTGCCGGTGGCAGAAGCTAAAGCGCGGCCAGCGATAAAGGTTTTGGCTTTGATGCCTTGGAACAAATGGATATCTTCCGGCACGATGCCACCGGTAATGGACAGCTCAAGGCCCAACTCTGACAGGGCACGCATGCGGCTCAAATCATCTGGTGTCCAGCTCACACCGGCCAATTCGGCATCGCGGGAGCGGTGGTAAATCGCCTGTTTGATGCCCAAATCAACCCATTTCTGGGCATCAGCCAGCGTCCAGTTGCCATACAGCTCAATCTGAATTTCTCCGCCAAATTGATCAGCTACTTTTTTACATGCTTCAATTGTGGCGATGTGGGCAGCAGCGGACACGGTGATCCAGTTTGAACCGGCTTCAAAGGCCATTTTTGCCAAAATCGCACCGCCATCGGTGGTTTTCATGTCACATACCAGAATATGGTTCGGGTGACGTTTACGCAGTGTGCTCACCGCTGACATGCCTTCGGCAAATGCCAGAATAGTGCCCACTTCAATCACTTCCACGAAGCTCTCTACGCTGTTGGCAATGGTGACTGCGCTGGCCAGATCAGTCGAATCTAATGCGATTTGTAATAATGGTTTAGTCATGATGTTTAATTCCTTTAGTCAGTGGATAGCGTGTAATTTGGCTTTTTCGGGTGTAGGCAACCAAACCACGGATATCCGTAGTAATTTCAATAAGGTTGGTTAATCAGTGATCGGTGTTCGCCGCAAGCGGCTTAGGTTCGCTGTCCGTAATAGGCATTGGCTCCGTGTTTACGGAAATAATGTTTATCCGACAGCGCCTGTTGAATATGGATCTGGCTGTTGAGCGAGCGGGTAGACAGCGCCATGGCGGCCACCTCTTCCAGCACGATGGCGTTATGCACGGCATCGACGCCGTTTTTACCCCAGCAAAATGGCGCATGACCGGTGATCAGCGCCCCTGGCACCGCCGCCGGATCGAGATCGCGCTGTTGGAACAGCTCGACGATCACCTTGCCGGTGTTGACCTCATATTCCTCGCTGATCTCAGCTTCCGTCAGTGGGCGTGTGCACGGAATGTCACCGTAGAAATAGTCGGCATGCGTGGTGCCTAAGGCGGGAATATCCATACCAGCTTGTGCCCAAATGGTGCCGTTACGGGAGTGGGTGTGCACGATGCCACCGATACCGGGGAAGGCGCGGTAAAGCACTAAGTGGGTTGCGGTGTCGCTCGATGGATTCAAGCGCCCTTCGATGACGCGACCATCGTCAAGACTCATCACCACGATGTCGTCCACCGTCATCTGCTCATAGCTGACGCCCGATGGCTTAATTGCCATCACGCCGCGTTGTCGATCAACCTGCGACACATTGCCCCACGTCAACGTCACTAAGCCATGCACCGGTAACTCTAAATTAGCGGCTAAAACCGCTTGTTTTAATTCTTGAAACATCTCGAATCTCCTATTGCCAGTTTTTTAGCTGTCACCTTTTCAGGCGGCAGTAGCACACAGGGCGGCGTCAATGACGCGGAATACATCCTCTTTGCTACGGCACTGGCGCAATTTATCCAGATTAATACCGGTGTCGCTGGTTGGGTCATCCAGCACTTGGGTGACTTCCATCAAGCCCTGCATGTGTTCATCGGAAGAGCTACCCGCTAAGGTCACCAGCACATCGACCGGCTCACTTTCGCCTTCAAAATAGATCGGGGTGGCGAGGGTGACTAAGGCAAAGGCAGTGCGATTGACGCCATCTTCCGGGCGGGCATGTGGCATGGCGAAATTAGGTGCAATCACGATATAAGGGCCATGTGCTTCGATGCTGCTAATAATCGCGTTGTGATAGCTCTGCTGCACCGCACCCGATTTGATCAGCATGCTGGTGCCCAATGTAATTGCTTCACGCCAATCAGCGGCGGATGCTTGTAACTGAATAGAGTTATTTTCGATCAGCGATTGTTTGAAATTCATTTTGCCTCCTCAGGGGCCAGCGACATCGGCTGGCCACAGTACTAAGAATTAATGAGAGTTAAGAATTAATGCGCAAAGTTGTTTTTGATCAGACCGAGCAACTCGTCACCGAAAGAGTTTGGGTTCAGCATGTTTTGTACGCCGAGTACAAATTTGCCGTCACCCGGGTCCATTTCGCCAGACAGATGTTTGGAGGAAACGATGATGTCAGTATTTTGTAATTTCGATTTGTAATCTGATACGGCGCATGAATCCATGACTGCAGGAATGCCCTTCTGTTCCAGATACTTACCGATTTTCATCTTCATCATCATCGAAGAACCCTGGCCGTTACCGCATACTGCCAAGATGCGGATCGGACGGTTATTGGATGCAACTGCTTCAGCACTTACTGGCGCTGGTGTTGCCTCCGTAACTGGTGCAGTAGTCGAAGCCATCGCTATAGCGGCCATTTCAGCATCTTCCTCGGCACGTAATGTTTTTGATGCGAGGTACATATAAAGTGCTGCACCTGCCATCAACACGAAGAAGAACATCGATGACATTGACAGGCCCTGCATGATTGGCGGGAATACGATTGCCCAGTCAGCCATACCCATCCAGCCGTTGAACGCTGTGCCTTGTTCTGCAAACAGATGAATTGCCCAGGCTGAACCCAATACTTCGATAATGCCCATTACGAAACAGATTTTCATGACCGCTTTCCAACCACCGAAGTGGTTCGCGAACACACCAATCGTTGCGTTGGAGAAGAACATTGGAATGAAGCCAGGAATAATCATGATGGGTGCTTTGAAAAGTAACAGAGCAATCACCGCCAGGAACTGACCAATTGCACCCCACATGAAACCAAACACCATGGCATTCGGCGAATAGGCATAAATAGCCGCACAGTCGATCGCCAGAACAGCATTTGGGATCACGCGTTCAGATATACCTTTGAAGGCTTCTGACAGTTCAGCAACGAACATACGTACACCAGCTACAATGACCTGAACAGCCACTGCGAATTTCAGACCGGTTTCCAGAATATAGATAGTCCAGTGAGTCGGGCCGGCCATTTTCTGCAGGTTTTCTAACCCAAAGGACAGCATGATGATGCCGAAGAACACGGTCATCACAATCGCTGTTGCGGTGATGCTGTCATGAAAAATATGCAACCATTTCGGTAGTTTAAGGTGATCAACGCTGTCGTTTTTATCGCCCAGCTTTGGCGCAATTTTAGTCGCGATCCAAGCTGCAACTTGCTGCTGGTGACCAATCGAGAAACCAGCGCCACCTGTAACTTCCTGTGTCGCCTTGAACATGATGTTGGAAGAGATACCCCAATACAGCGCCATAATGATGGCGGTATAGATAATGGTTTCCCACATCGATGCACCCAACACCAGATAGAACACCGCAACCAAACCAGCCTGCTGGAACATGATGTGCCCGGTCAGCATGATGGTGCGGATACCGGTAAAACGACGAAACACCACCAACAAAATATTAAGCCCTAACGCGAGCAGTACGGCATACCCCACCCATGAGTATTTATCACCCATAGTTTGCATGGTGGCCATCATGGTGGTGTATGGGTCAATCACTGAACCAACCAAGTGATGATATTCAGCTAATTTTTCAACAACCGGTTTAAAACCAGTAACTAAGGTTGTGGAACCAACTTGAACCAGCATAAAACCAACAATTGTTTTTACGGTTCCTTTCAAAACAGTAGTACCGTCGCGACGCAACAGTAAGTAGCCAATACAGGTAACCAACCCTAGAAGCAGAGGGGCTTTAGTCATTACCTGACTGTAGAAAATATAAAAAATGTTATACAGGGTTTCCATGATGATGCTCCGTAGATGGATTCACATGCTGATAGGATTGGTAACACTTCTTGGTTTTGGTCGCACATCATGACCAACTCAACCTCATCACCACACGCCTGTTTCTGTTCGCCCAATAACCATACCAATCACAAGGAATCATCAAAAGATTTTTTATGATTTTATGTGAGCGGGTTCTCGTTCATTTTATTTCTTAATCACGGCGTGATGATTATTGTAATCACAGCCTCACTAGAGTCACGCCGATCTGTTGGTTTGTCCAAAAATAAAACAAACCTTTACATTTCATGCGCTTAATTTTATGAGGGATAAGTGAATCAAGAAATCCGATAGCTGAATCACACAAAAACACAAATAATCATTGATAATCACGAAAGCGTTGATATAGTCATTTCATGTTCACGAGTAATCATTGAGTGAGTGTTTGTGCGTATAGGGAACAGCATGATTGATTGTTCGTGACTACAGACTGACTCATTCATATCAATATTTTTGTATCAACAGGAGTTACCCAATGAGCAAGATCGATGAAATCACCCGCGAAGCCTGGATCTTAAGTACTTTCCCAGAGTGGGGTACTTGGTTAAATGAAGAGATCGCACAGGAAAAAGTAGCACCGAATACCTTTGCTATGTGGTGGCTCGGTTGTACGGGCATTTGGTTAAAGTCAGCGGGTAACACCAATATCTCTATCGATTTCTGGTGTGGCACCGGCAAACGTACCCACGGCAACCCGCTGATGAATAAACAGCATCAAATGATGCGTATGGGTGGCGTGCGTAATCTACAGCCTAACCTGCGTACTTCACCGTTTGTACTTGATCCGTTTGGTATCAAAGACATCGACGCAGTATTAGCAACCCACGATCACGCTGACCATATCGACATTAATGTTGCTGCGGCGGTGTTACAAAACTGCGGTAAACACGTGAAATTCATCGGTCCACAAGCCTGTGTTGATCTGTGGACTAAATGGGGCGTGCCAGCCGAACGTTGCATCGTGGCAGTAGTTGGCGATGAAATTCCAGTTGGCGATATCACCATCAAAGTGTTGGATGCATTCGACCGTACCGCATTAGTGACGCTGCCACAGGGTGTCTCTTCCTATGACAAAGACATTCTGGATGGCATGGATCAACGCGCCGTTAACTATCTGGTGAAAACCTCCGGCGGCAATCTTTACCACTCTGGCGACTCACACTACTCCAACTACTACGCCAAACACGGCAACGACAACCAGATCGACGTGGCGCTGCTGTCATACGGTGAAAACCCACGCGGCGTGACTGACAAGATGACCTCTTCTGACATTTTGCGTGCTGGCGAATCACTGAAAACTGACGTGGTGATCCCATTCCATCACGACATTTGGGCAAACTTCCAAAGCGATCCACGTGAAATCGAAGTGTTATGGAACATGAAGAAAGAGCGCCTGAACTACCAGTTCCGCCCATTCTTCTGGCAGGTTGGCGGTAAATACACCTACCCAACTGACCAAGCCAAACTGCATTACCAGCATCCGCGTGGATTCGATGACATCTTCATCGATGAGCCGGAATTGCCATACAAGTCTTTCCTGTAAGGAGAGTAATTGACGTCACACAGCGATACGCGAGGCCTGTTTCTGGTTCGCACCCAAAGAGGTTGACTGCGTATCGCTGTGTCGTCTTTTTTGTCGAATAACACATTCGTTCAAACAGTTAAGGAGTGCCATCTTGTCATATCGTGTTTTAGCGCTGGATTTGGATGGCACGACGCTAACCAGCGATCATCAAATTGTACCCGCAGTGCGCGATGCCATTCGTCGTTTGTCATCAGACTACATGGTGTTACTGGTGACAGGCCGTCATCACACTGCCGCGCGCCCTTATCATCACGAGTTAGGGTTAACCACACCGGTGATCAGTTGTAATGGCACCTATGTTTATGATTATCAATCCAATTCAGTATTAACTGAAAGCGCCATCCCGCACGATCTCGCACAACAATTTCTCACCTTAGCACTACAACACGAGCTCAATCTGGTCATGTATGTCACCGATCGCATGGCGTTTTCCGCCAATAACCCGATCGCTTATATGACCGTCATGGAGCGCTGGGCAGAACAATTTCCTAGCGAGATTCGCCCGCAAATTGTCCGTGTACCGTCGTTCGAAGCCG
>CAIZDF010000327.1 GCA_903931645.1 uncultured Tolumonas sp. | reverse complement strand
CCCAGTGCATTGGCCCCCATACGCTATTGCAGGGGTAATATTGATAAAACAGATGGTATTCACCGTCTTTGTAAACTAATCCATTGGGGTCATTCAACCAGCCAAAAGCAGGCGTAAAATGCAGCAATGGACGGTAATGTTTTTCGGCTAACATGACAGCTCCTGATCACCGATGTAACAAATTCGTTTCATCAGCATTAAATTAAGAAGACGACCTATAGCTAAAAAATATACGCTTTAAACGTGAAATACCGCAAACATATAGTGAAAATGATATGTAAAACATGCTGTAACAAATAAATTTTGTTACAGAGCAACCGATAACTGAATAGAAGCTAAAACCTGATCAGTTTGCAGCCCGATAATGTTTAATGTGCCGTGTTGATAAATTGCATAACTCGGCTCAGCGCCATTACGCGGAAACGTGATCGAGCCGGGATTGATGCGGCAGATACCGTTAGCATCTTGCTCAATACCGGCAACATGCGAATGTCCGCTCAGCAATACATCACCCGCTACTAAGGGTAAAGTTTCAGCTGCATAAAGATGCCCATGTGTCATAAACCAGCGACGAGAATCAACTAACAGCTGGTTATGTGGTGCTAAACAGGGAAATTGCAGTAACATCTGGTCAACTTCACTGTCACAGTTCCCTCTTACCGCAATGATCTTTTCCCGTAATTGGTTAAGTGCTTCTGCGACCAATGGCGGTGCATAACCTTCCGGCACAGGGTTACGAGGCCCGTGGTTCAAAATATCGCCCAGTACCAGATAATAATCCGGTGCAAATTGTTGGGCGTGATCCAGTGTTTTTTGCAGTGCAGGAGAGCAGCCGTGAATATCTGAAATGATGGCAAAAGAAAGCATGAAGGCACCTCATCACTAGGCAGGGAAAAACATTATAAACGCCCTAAAGCAGCGCGCCCAGCAAAGCCGGACGCGTTTTGGGGATTAATTTTTCTGGATAAAACCAATCAAACCCTCAGGTTGCCATTCGTAGTAAATTTCACTGCGCTGACCACAACAACTGCCGCTACAACCACCGGCAGATACTTTGCGTACCCGCCCCTTGCGCATCCAGACTCCAATCATGGCATCAATAGCATCTTCGGAAGTTTGGAACTGCCGGGCCAGCTCGCGCCCGGTCATTCGTTGTTGTTGCTGTAGACAATCGGCAATATCACGCAAGATCATATCAATACCCTCTTGTTGAGCAGAATATCGCCACGACGGCGTAAGCCTAATGTCAGCAGCAAGAACCCGCCAACGTAGAACAGGATCCAGAACAGACTGGTGGTTGGATGACTGCTAAACGTTGTGATCTGAAAGTAAAGTGTCGACGCCGCAAAGGCCAGCAAGTTACACCACATCGCCACAAAGATAGCCCAGTTACGACCTGACTCGCGGAACAACGCGCCCATCGCCGCCGAACATGGCATATAGAGCAGCACGAATAACAGGTAAGCAAATGCCCCCGTCGCACCAGCAAAATGTTGCTGCATATTGGCATAAACAGAGACATCCACCGATTGACTGGCAGCCGCTGCCTGTTCATCGCTGATATCACCGATATCCAATCCAACAGGATCTTTAACGTTAATGTTGGCCAAATTTGCAGGAATAGTTGCTGCTGCTTCGGTTACTTTATTCCACAAATTAAACTCAGGTTTAGCCCCTGAATCAGCGGCACTGGCTTGATAAAGAGTATTCAATGTGCCGACTACCGCTTCTTTCGCAAAGATACCGGTAATGATGCCCACCGTTGCCTGCCAGTTATCTGGCTTGATACCCAACGGTGACAATACTGGTGTGATTTGCTGTGCTGCGACGGCCAACAGTGATTTACCGTTATTCTG
>CAIZDF010000326.1 GCA_903931645.1 uncultured Tolumonas sp. | reverse complement strand
TGGAGTGATCAGCTTGGCGTTATTTTCATCTTGCGCCCAATCTACACCACCTTCAGCCAAACCCAGTGCTTTCACACCGCCAGTCCATTTACCTTGAGCTGATTCATCCCAGCTCTGGAATGCAGCCAAACCAACACTTTTCACCATTGAGGTCAGCATAGTGCCTGGGTGCAGATGGTTTTGGTTGGAATCCACACCAATTGCCAGTTTACCGGCATCTTTCGCAGCTTGATAAACACCCAGACCAGTGCCACCAGCAGCAGCATAAACAACATCTGCACCCTTAGAGAATTGGGTTTTAGCCAATTCCGCACCTTTAGCAGGGTCAGCAAACGCAGCAGGAGTAGAACCAGTCATGTTCTGGAATACTTCGGCTTTCGGGTTGATGTATTTAGCGCCCTGCTCATAACCACATTCGAACTTACGGATCAGCGGAATATCCATACCGCCAACGAAACCGACTTTGCCAGTTTTAGAGGCTTGAGCCGCTAAAGCGCCAACCAGGAAAGAACCTTCATGTTCTTTAAATACCACTGATTGCACGTTTGGTTTATCAACGACTGAGTCAATAATAGTGAATTGAATTTTTGGGAATTCAGCAGCCACTTTTTCGACAGAAGATGAGAAGTTAAAACCGACTGCCACGATCGGGCTGTAGCCGCGGCTCGCTAAACGACGCAGACCCTGCTCACGTTGTGCTTCGTTTTGTGGTTCAAATTCTTTAACGGTGATTTTTTTAGCTTTCTTATATTCTTCAACACCACCACGGAAAACGGCTTCGTTGAACGATTTATCAAATTTACCTGCTGTATCATAAATAACAGCCGGTTCTGCTGCTTTAGCGTGAGCGCTTAAAGCGGTCAGAGTAAACGTTGCTACAGCTGCCATTTTCAGAATCTTATTCATCTTCTTATCCTTCCAGGTTAATCGGCCTGAGCCCGATTCGGGCACAATATATAAGTCTATGAAGTACAGAGTTTTGGTCAAGTTTTTTACCTTAAAACTTGCTGTTCCAGCGCTTTATTGTAAAAAAATGAGCTACTACAAAGTTAACGACTTTAACTCTCCCTACAATGGGGCACACCAAATGAACCTCTCACCATTATGAGCCTTCAACAAATCACACTTATCGTTTCGTTATTGCAGCAGATGTGTGTCTATGTGGTTATCGTCTATCTGTTGAGTAAAACGCCACTTTTTCAGCCGCTCACTCAAGTTACCATTAGTCTGCCAAATAAAATTCTCTGCTACTTAACCTTTTCCGCGTTCTGCATTATGGGCACCTATTTTGGTCTGAAAATCGATAACTCGATCGCCAATACCCGAGCTACCGGTGCAGTATTAGGAGGTATTGTCGGCGGACCTGTAGTCGGTTTTCTGGTCGGCTTAACCGGTGGTATTCATCGTTACAGCCTTGGCGGTTTTACCTCTTTTGCATGCATGATTTCGACCATCGCTGAAGGTTTGTTAGGCGGTTTAGTGCATCGCTATTTCCTGCAACGTCGACGGCCCGATCAACTGTTTAACCCTTGGATCGTTTTCTCCGTCGCCGTCGTCGCCGAATGTATGCAAATGGGCATTATCTTATTATTAGCTCGCCCATTTGATCAGGCTTGGCATCTGGTGCAAAACATTGCACTCCCCATGATGCTGGCGAACAGCTTCGGAGCCGCCATTTTGATGCGTATGCTGCTCGACCGCCGTGCGATGTATGAAAAATATTCTGTCGCTTTCTCTGCCCGCGCCTTAAAAATAGCGGAGCGCTCAATGGAAATATTAAACAAAGGTTTTAATCAGGAAAATTGCGCGCAACTGGCACGGATCTTATTGGAGGAAACCAATGTTGGTGCCGTAGCCCTCACCGATCGGGAAAAATTACTCGCCTTTATTGGCATTGGCGAAGACCACCATCTTCCCGGCACTGCTATTACCTCGTCTCACACCTTACGCGCTATCGCCAATAATGAAGTGGTGTATGCCGATGGTAACCTGATCCGCTATCACTGCACATTAGATCCGCACTGCAAACTGGGTTCTACACTCGTCATACCACTACGTGCTGAAGACAACCGAGTGATCGGCACCATAAAACTTTATGAACCGAAAAGAAAACTTTTCTCCTCTCTCAACCGCACGTTGGGAGAAGGTATGGCAAGATTGCTTTCCACACAAATTCTGGCGGGGAAATATTCCGCCCAAAGTGAGCTGTTAGCGC
>CAIZDF010000325.1 GCA_903931645.1 uncultured Tolumonas sp. | reverse complement strand
CTGAAGCTTCGACGTGAATCACATCGTCTCGTTTAACCAGCCGGATCGCTTTACGCGGTGAGCCAAGACCAATCGCCATTTCAGGGCAAACAGGCGTAAAAGAAAAATAGCGGGTTAATTCTTTCTCTACAAATTCAGATCGTTTGTGCCCGCCATCAAAGCGCACTTGCTGGCCTAACAAGCAGGAACTAATGCCAACCTGGATCTGTTGAATATCAAACTGGGTCATGGTTTATCCTTAATGTAAGCCAGCAAAATATGGCGCTGGCGCTGATTAACACGCTGATTCCGCATTATTTTTGTATGTACGTTTTGAAGCATAGCGCAGATCAGTGCTAAACGATGCTCAATCACAATTGCACCAATTTAATCAGGAAACTATGCACCAAACACCCACAGCACCAAATTGCTACATGAATCCCATTCTGGGGCTACCTTTCAGAGCAGAAAGACGTATAATAGGCGCCACTGCTGCAAAATAGCGTCAAATTAGCCCCTTTTTCTATATTCAAAAACCTTCCTTTTTCCCATATCTGCATTGATCTGACAAGTACCATTTAGCCCCCTTTTTGTTCTATATTTTTCAATGTAAACATTTAAACATTACGCTTTTTACACCTATACCCCGCACCTATAGTGGTCTCCAGACTGCTGGCTACATCAACGGAACTGATAGGCACTTAGTGTCTCGGCCGAAAAGTTAGCGTTCTTTTAAATATTCAGCACGTATCTTGCTGAAGCATCGTTAACCTGACGACGTGAAGAGAACCTTATGAAACAACAAACGCCATTTGTTCAGTTTCGCAACGTACAAAAAAGCTATGACGGCGAAACACTCATAGTAAAAGACCTCAATTTAAATATCCGTCGGGGCGAATTTCTGACTCTGTTAGGCCCAAGTGGTTCAGGGAAAACCACGAGCCTGATGATGCTGGCTGGTTTTGAAACTGCCACCAGCGGTGAAATTACACTGGGCGGTAAATTGCTGAATAACCAGCCGCCGCACAAACGTGACATTGGTATGGTATTCCAAAATTATGCCCTGTTTCCGCACATGACCGTGGCTGAAAACGTGGCGTTCCCGCTGTTTGTTCGTCGCATGGCGAAAGCCGATATTCAGGAAAAAGTGCAGGAAGCACTGGCCATGATCAAGATGGACAGCTTCGGCCATCGTTACCCAGCACAGCTATCAGGTGGTCAACAACAACGTGTTGCGTTGGCACGTGCTTTGGTGTTTGAACCTAAACTGGTATTGATGGACGAACCTCTAGGTGCGTTGGATAAACAGCTACGTGAACATATGCAGATGGAAATTAAACATTTGCATGACAAGTTTGGCCTGACCATTGTTTATGTAACACATGATCAATCGGAAGCCCTGACCATGTCCGATCGTGTTGCGGTGTTCCATAAAGGCGAAATCCAGCAAATTGACAGCCCAAAAGCGCTGTATGAAGAACCGAAAAATGCGTTTGTGGCGCAATTTATCGGTGAAAACAACCGTTTACAGGGTGTCGTTGAAAGCATTGATAGCAATTATTGTCTGGTGCGCATGCAAGATGGTTCATTAATCAAATCACTTGCGGTTAATGTGTCACACAGTGGCGAACAGACTTCGCTGTCGATCCGACCAGAGCGGATCTTACTGGGCGCCGCCAGCCAGCATTGCGATAACGTGGTGCACGGACAAGTAAAAGAATTCATCTACTTAGGCGATCACATCCGCCTGTGTATTGATACCTGTGGCAGCTCTAACTTTATAGTGAAGATGCCAGTGAGCCAGTTCGATCCAAACATCAAACTGGGCGACAAACTGGCGATCGGGTGGCAAAAGGATCATGTCCGTGCCCTCGACATGCTGGATTAATAACGTTTCTATCTAATAAACGTTCCACCCTAATAACTGAAACAAGGATGATATCGATGAATGCAACTCGTACTCTGTTAGCGGTGTTGGCAGCGAGCGCTTGTGTAGCAGCACAAGCTGACGAACTGTCTGTTATTTCTTTTGGTGGTGCCAACAAGGAAGCTCAGATCAAAGCCTATTATGAGCCGTTTACTAAAGCGACAGGCACTAAAGTCGTTGCAGGTGAATACAACGGTG
>CAIZDF010000324.1 GCA_903931645.1 uncultured Tolumonas sp. | reverse complement strand
TACGTTCACCCACACCGGCAAATACTGACAAACCGGAGTGAGCTTTTGCGATGTTGTTGATCAATTCCATCATGTTTACGGTTTTGCCTACACCGGCACCACCGAACAGACCGACTTTACCACCTTTGGCAAACGGGCAGATCAGGTCGATAACCTTGATGCCAGTTTCCAGCAGTTCAGTCGTACTGGATTGATCTTCGTAACTTGGCGCTTCACGGTGGATAACCCAGTTGTCATCTGCACCGATTGGGCCTTGTTCGTCCACAGGCTCGCCCAGAACGTTCATGATACGACCCAGCGTCTTCATACCAACCGGTACTTTGATCGCTTCACCAGTGTTGACCACTTCAGCACCACGACGCAGACCATCAGAGGTCCCCATCGCGATACAACGAACAACACCACCACCGATTTGTTGTTGCACTTCCATAACCAGCCCTTTGGACTGGCCTTCGCTCACAATCTTCAGCGCGTCATAAACCTTTGGAACCGCATCTTGCGGAAACTGTACGTCTACAACCGCACCGATGACTTGAACAATGATACCGTTACTCATGTCAAATCCTCTAAAGCTTGGAAACCTTTGCCTTAAACTGCCGATGCACCGCTAACGATCTCGGTGAGTTCCTGGGTAATCGACGCCTGACGCGCCTTGTTATACACCAGTTGTAAATCACCAATCAGATCGCCGGCGTTATCGGTAGCCGCTTTCATCGCCACCATACGGGCTGCCTGCTCACTGGCTAAATTCTCCACCACACCCTGATAAACTTGTGATTCGACATAACGGATCAACAGTTCATTCAACAGATGTTTGGGATCCGGTTCATACAGATAATCCCAGTGGCGTTTTGCCAGCGCTTGGTCATCAGCCTTCGGCAAAGGCAGCATCTGATCGACTGTAGGTGTTTGCACCATGGTGTTTACAAACTTGTTGTAAACCAGATACAAACGATCGATCTCGCCGTTGTCGTAAGCTTGCAGCATCACTTTTACAGAACCGATCAGATCGCCAATGCTTGGTGCATCGCCCATCCCGGAAACCTGTGCCAGTGCTTTGCTACCAAAGCGTTCGAAGAAGTTGGCCGCTTTTGAACCAATCAGCGCAGTAGAAACTTCTACGCCCTGCTCCTTCCATTCTTTCATCGATACCAGCGCTGATTTGAACAGGTTAATGTTCAGACCACCACACAGACCACGATCAGTCGATACGATGATGTAACCGACCCGCTTCACTTCACGTTCAATCAGGTAGGAGTGTTTATACTCCAGGTTACCCAACGCGATATGACCGATCACCTTGCGCATGGTCACGGCATAGGGACGGCTATAGGCCATGCGTTCCTGCGCTTTGCGCATTTTGCTGGCAGCCACCATCTCCATTGCACCGGTGATCTTTTGCGTGTTCTTCACACTGGCGATTTTATTGCGTATCTCTTTTGCGCCGGCCATTGCTGACTCTCCACATCAGAGGCTGCCTTACGGCAGCCGCGTTATTACCAGGTCTGAGTCGCTTTGAAGCTGTCAATCAATGCAGACAGACGCGCAACGATATCATCGTTGTAATCTGCTTTTGCATTCACTTCAGCCATCAAATCAGCATGCTCATTGTTGGCATAAGAGAGCAGCGCTGCTTCAAAGTCGCCGATCTTGTTCAGTTCGACATCTTCCAGATAGCCACGCTCAGCAGCGAACAGCACCAGCGCTTGCTGGGCCACACTCATTGGTGCGTACTGTTTCTGCTTCATCAGCTCAGTCACTTTCTGACCATGGTTCAGCTGTTTACGGGTTGCATCGTCCAGATCAGAAGAGAACTGTGCGAATGCCGCCAGTTCACGATACTGTGCCAGTGCGGTACGGATACCACCGGACAGTTTCTTGATGATCTTGGTCTGAGCAGCACCACCCACACGGGATACCGAAATACCCGGGTCAACCGCAGGACGAATACCGGCGTTGAACAACTGAGTTGTCAGGAAGATCTGACCGTCAGTAATCGAAATTACGTTGGTCGGAACGAATGCAGATACGTCACCAGCCTGAGTTTCAATGATTGGCAGCGCCGTCAATGAACCAGTTTGGCCTTTTACCGCACCTTTGGTGAACGCTTCTACATAATCTGTGTTGACGCGAGAAGCACGTTCCAGCAGACGAGAGTGTAAATAGAACACGTCGCCTGGGTAAGCTTCACGTCCTGGTGGACGGCGCAGCAGCAGAGAGATCTGACGGTAAGCCACAGCGTGCTTAGACAGATCGTCATAAATAATCAGTGCATCTTCACCACGGTCACGGAAATACTCACCCATGGTACAACCAGAGTAAGGAGCCAGGTATTGCAGAGATGCTGATTCAGAAGCAGATGCTACCACCACGATGGTGTTAGCCAGTGCACCGTGTTCTTCAAGTTTGCGTACCACGTTGGCGATGGTTGACGCTTTCTGGCCGATAGCCACGTACACACATTTGATACCGGAATCTTTCTGGTTGATGATCGCGTCGATCGCCAGTGCAGTTTTACCAGTCTGACGGTCACCGATGATCAGCTCACGCTGGCCACGGCCGATTGGGATCATCGCATCAACGGCTTTATAACCAGTTTGTACTGGCTGAGAAACAGATTGACGCTCGATTACGCCTGGTGCAATCACTTCTACTGGAGCAAAGCCATCGTTTTCGATAGGGCCTTTACCATCAATAGGCTGACCCAGTGTGTTAACCACACGGCCCAGCAGACCACGACCAACAGGTACTTCCAAAATACGACCGGTACCCGTTACTTTCTGGCCTTCAGCCAGATCAGTGTAAGGGCCCATGACGATAGCACCAACAGAGTCACGCTCCAAGTTCAGAGCCAGACCATAGCAGTTGCCAGGTAGTTCGATCATTTCACCTTGCATAACATCCGCAAGGCCATGAATACGAACGATACCGTCGCTGACCGATACGATAGTCCCTTCATTGCGGGCTTCGGTCACGACGTTAAATTGCGCGATACGCTTTTTAATCAGCTCGGCAATTTCAGTGGAGTTGAGTTGCATGCTTTAATCCCCAATCAAGATTGCAATGCTTCCGCCAAGCGGTTGAGTTTACTGCGAACGCTGGCATCGATGATGTCATCACCGATCTTGATCACCAGACCAGCCATCAAAGATGGATCCAGCTGACAATTCAGACGTACTGTGCGCTGATAACGTGCTTCCAGAGATTTCTGGATTTTCGCTTTTTCCGCTTCAGATAACGCTGCCGCAGAGGTGATCTGCGCTTCCAGTTCTTTGTCCAGTTCTGCTTTCAGTGCCGAAAATTCAGCAACGACCGCAGGCAGTACACTCAAACGTCCGTTTTCAGCCATTACCCGGATCAGGTTCTGGCCTTGCTCGTTCAGCTGTTCACCACAAATTTGGTTAAACAACTGCGCCAGTTGTTCTGGCGCCATCGAACTGTGGATCACCTGTTGTACGGTATCGTCTTTCGACACTTCGGCCGCAAAGAGCAACATCGATAACCAGCTATCCACCGCTTTCTGCTCAACGGCAAAATCGAACGCGGCTTTGGCGTAGGGGCGCGCAATGGTTGTCACTTCAGACATAGCCCCGGCTCCCCTTAGAGTTCAGCAACCAGCTTGTCAACAATGGCGCTATTTGCGGCACTGTCCAGCTGACGCTCCAGAATTTTTTCCGCACCAGCGACTGCCAAAGCAGCAACATGTTTACGGAGCTCTTCTTTCGCACGGTTGCGTTCAGCCTCAATTTCCGCTTTGGCTTGGTTCAGGATCTTTTCCCGTTCCGCCATCGCGTCTTGATTGGCTTCATCAATAACTTGAGCACGGCGTTTATTGGCCTGCTCGATAATCTCAGCAGCTTGCTGTTTTGCTTCCTTGATCTGTTCCATAGCTTTGTTTTGCGCCAGGTCCAGGTCTTTTTTCGCACGGTCTGCTGAAGCCATACCGTCAGCAATTTCTTTCTGACGTTTTTCGATGGCAGCCATCAGAGGCGGCCACACAAACTTCATACAGAACCAAACAAAAAGGATGAAAGCAATCGTCTGGCCGAGGATGGTTGCATTGATATTCACTGCCCATCTCCCTTAAAAAATGAATGCCCGGTACCGTATTACTTCGCGACTGCGAACATAACGTACATACCCAGACCTACCGCGATCATTGGGATCGCGTCCACCAGACCCATAACGATGAAGAACTGGGTACGCAGCAGAGGCAACAGGTCAGGCTGACGTGCAGCGCCTTCCAGGAATTTACCACCCAGAACACCGATACCGATTGCCGCGCCGATAGCAGCCAGACCCATCATCAGACCCGCAGCGATGAATAACATCTCCATGATTTTTCTCCGTCAAAATATGAACAAAACGTTGATCAAAAAATTAATGTTCTTCACAAGCCATTGACAAATATACAATTGTCAACACCATGAAAATAAACGCCTGCAGCGTAATTACCAGAATGTGGAAGATAGCCCACGGCACATTCAGTAACCACTGAGACCACCACGGCAGCATCCCGGCGATCAAGATGAAAATCATCTCGCCTGCATACATGTTACCGAATAGTCGCAAACCTAATGAGATAGGCTTGGAAATCAGAGTTACGGTTTCCAACAGCAAGTTAATTGGCACAAAAGCCCAATGATTAAATGGTGTCAGTGTCAGTTCTTTTACGAAACCGGACACGCCCTTCATCTTGATGCTGTAGAACAGGATCAGGAAAAAGACACCCAAAGCCATAGACAACGTGATATTAACGTCAGCGGATGGAACAACACGCAGTTTCTGAGAATGATCTCCTGCAACCAGCTGTGCTAACTGTGGCAGGTAGTCGATTGGTAATAAGTCCATCAGATTCATCAGGAAAATCCAGACAAACACTGTGAGCGCCAGCGGCGCGATCAACTTATTTTTGCCATGGAAAATACCCTTAACGGTATCGTCCACAAACCCAACTACCAACTCAACAAAGCACTGCAGTTTACCCGGCACACCGCTGGTCGCTTTAACAGCCACTTTACGGAATAACCAAATAAACAGCGTTCCCAAGACCACGGAAAAAACCATGGAGTCGATATTAACCACCCAAAAGCCCGATTCAGCGCCCATTTGCCAGTGATGCAAATGGTGTTGAATGTACTCCTGAGGCGTTAGCAGTTCTCCTGTGGAAGCCATGCTAGTTCCTAGTAACGATTGTTGAGGGTTAACGATATTATCCACTGACTAACGAGCAACAGACCGAATGTAATCAATACCACGGCATGATTCACATGCAGCCATTTGAAAACCACCACAAAAAAAACCAGCGTGGAAATCAATTTTGACCCGGCAGCCAGATAGACATCCCACAAGACCAGCCCAACATCCAGCTCACGATCAGGTCGTGAAGTGCTGATAACGCTGAACAGGAGTTGTGGTACCCAGTAAGTTCCGCCTCCGCATAAGACAGAACCCGCAGTAACCGCATCTTTCACCAACAAAGTAATTAATGCCGCTACCACTATCAGTGCAAGCTGAACCCAAAGCACAGACCACGCCATAGTTTTAACACTCATCGCAGGTCTTGGCAGCATTCAGCTTTCTCCGATTTTGTAACGCCCTATTCAGGCGCGTTTTATTAACATAAAACCAACAAAAAAGCATCCTTTCGTTAAAATACGCACCAACGGCTTTTTAACATATAAGTTAAATGTAACTCTTTGGTGCAAAAGGATTTTTTTTGCCAATTTAGACAAAACAGTAGCCCAACAAAAATTAAAAAACCAGTCGTTTTTGTGAACTAACTCAAATTAAAGAAGTGGCGAATTTTTTCAAATTCTGCACAACTTTGATAACTCAATACAATCTTGCCATTGTCTTCACCAGCCCTGACAAATTGTACGGAAACACCCAATTTTTCAGACAAGGCTTCCGACCAGGCAACACCTTGCTGATCCACTTGTGGTTCAGCTTTAGCAACAGGTGGGTTGAGCAGTTTCTGCACCAACCGCTCTGTATCGCGCACGGTTAAACCTTTCTGCGCTACTGTTCGAGCCGTATCACTTTGCAATTCACCGTCCAGACTGAGTAACGCCCGCGCATGACCCATATCCAGATCACCGTGTTCGACCAGTTGTTTAACATCGTCATTTAACTGGTTCAAACGCAATAAATTACTCACCGCAGAACGAGATTTACCAACTGCTTCAGCCACTTGCTGATGCGACAGTTCAAATTCGGTCATCAACCGCTGTAATGCCACCGCTTCTTCAATGGCATTCAGATCTTCGCGCTGAATATTTTCAATCAGCGCTATCGCTACTGCAGCGTTGTCTTCAACGTTTTTGATCAGGCAAGGCACGGTTTCCAGTCGCACTAACTGGCTGGCACGCCAACGACGTTCACCGGCGATGATTTCATATTGCTGATCAGCGATCCGACGCACCACAATCGGCTGGATCACCCCTTGCGCACGGATCGAATTGGCCAGATCTTCCAGCGCATCCTGCGACATATCGCGTCGTGGTTGATATTTTCCCGGCCGCAACCAAGTCACCGGCAAGGTTTGTAATTCACCGGTTTGATTATCAACTCGGTTTTGCGCCGCATCTGCTTGTATATCACTGATAATTTGCTTCTGCCGGGCTACCTGACTGGTACCCAGCAAGGCTTCCAAACCTTTGCCTAAACCGCGTTTTTTTACTGTCATCACCAATCTCTCACGCTGAGGCTTCGGCCTTGTGTTGTTGTTCTTCCCGTCGTAACAATTCGCCGGCCAGACCCAGATAGGCTTTGGAACCCAGCGAAGTCTTATCGTAATACATCACCGGGGTGCCATGGCTGGGCGCTTCGGCTAAACGGACATTGCGTGGGATAATCGTCCGGTAGACTTTTTCACCAAAATATTGCTTCAGCTGTTCAGATACTTCGTTGGAGAGTCGGTTGCGATGATCGAACATCGTTCGCAACACGCCTTCGATTTTCAGTTGTGGATTCACCACCGCCGCCAGTTTACTGATAGTGTCTACCAACGCGGTCAGCCCTTCCAAGGCAAAATATTCACACTGCATCGGCACCAGCACGGAATCAGCGGCCGACATCGCATTCACGGTCAGCAGGTTTAGTGCGGGTGGGCAATCGATAAAAATATAATCGTATTCATCACGGATCGGCGCCAGCGCATTACGCAGCCGGATCTCACGGGCGAAGACTTCCATCAAGCGGATCTCCGCCGCAGTAGCATCACCGTTGGCCGCAATCAGATCATAACCGCCAGTGGTATCGGTAATGATCACATCACGCACTGGCTGTTCTTCCACCAGTAGTTCGTAGATAGTGCGTTCCGCTTCGTATTTATTCACACCGCTGGCCATGGTGGCGTTGCCCTGCGGATCGAGATCAACCAGCAGAACCTTACGGCGTGTCGCCGCCATTGACGCAGCCAAATTGACACTGGTGGTGGTTTTACCAACCCCACCTTTCTGGTTTGCTATGGCAATGACTTTTCCCACTGTAGCGGATCCTAAAGTTGTTTTTTCACAATGATCAGATGGCGTTCGGCGTCCAGTTGCGGCACGTCAAGACGATGCGAAGTCACCAGTGTAAACCCTGCCGGTAAAGTCGCCAGTTCATCTTGCGGATACAGACCTTTCAGCGCCAGAAAAACACCCTGTGGTGCCGGCAGATGATGGCACCAGTTCAGCATATCGGTCAGCGAAGCAAACGCCCGGCTCAATACCCCGTCAAAGCCTTGTTCGTCATGGAAATCTTCCACCCGAGCCTGCACGGCGACGACATTTTTTAAACCTAATTCCATGATCACCTGGCGAATAAAGCGAATGCGTTTACCCAGGCTATCCAGTAACACGAATTGTTTATCTGGCTGCACAATGGCCAGCGGCAAGCCCGGTAAGCCGGGGCCGGTGCCGACATCGATAAAGCGAGTACCGTGCAGATGCGGTGCCACCACAATGCTATCGAGAATATGGCGTACCAGCATGGCTTCCGGTTCACGCACCGAAGTCAGATTGTATGCCTTGTTCCACTTATGCAGCAACCCGACCAGCGCCAGCAGTTGCTGTTTCTGCTGATCGGACAGCGATATATCAGCTTGTTGCAGCAGCGATTCCAGCTGCGGAAGTAATGTTTGCATATAATCAGGCCGTTTTACGCAGCAAGCCACGTTTTTTCAGATGAACTAACAAAATAGAGATTGCCGCCGGTGTGACCCCAGAGATGCGGGATGCCTGACCCACGGTTTGTGGTTTGGTATCGTTGAGTTTGATGATCACTTCTTTGGATAACCCCGGTACTTCGTTGTAATCCAGTGTCAGCGGTAACAAGGTCTCTTCATGACGCAGTTGTTTGTCGATCTCATCTTGCTGACGATCGATATAACCGGCGTATTTTACCTGAATTTCAATCTGTTCCGACGCTTGCGGATGATCAATGCCCGGTCCAATGCCGTCGATCGCCATCAGATCCTGATAATTGACTTCCGGACGACGCAGCAGATCCTCCAGACTGGCCGCACGGCTCAGTGGGGTTTTCAGGATCTGGTTCAGCGCTTCGGTAGCCGGATGCTGTGGTTGGATCCAGCACTCCTGCAGGCGCTGTTGCTCCTGTGCCATCATTTCCAGCTTGTGGTTGAAGAAGGACCAGCGTTCATCGTCCACCAGCCCCAAATCGCGTCCTATCGCGGTTAAACGCAAGTCAGCGTTATCTTCCCGTAACAGCAAACGGTATTCCGCACGGCTGGTAAACATACGGTACGGTTCTTTGGTGCCCAGCGTTGACAGATCGTCCATCAGCACGCCGATATAGGCCTGATCCCGACGCGGAGACCATGGATCTTTATCTTGTGCGCGCAGGGCGGCGTTGATCCCGGCCAGCATGCCTTGTGCCGCCGCTTCTTCGTAACCGGTGGTGCCGTTGATCTGGCCGGCAAAAAACAGGTTTTGCAGGCATTTGTTTTCCATGTTCGGTTTCAGATAGCGTGGATCGAAGAAATCATATTCGATCGCATAACCAGGGCGGGCAATATGGGCATTCTCAAACCCCTTCATCGAACGCACGATCTTGACCTGCACATCAAACGGCAGGCTGGTGGAGATGCCATTTGGATATAATTCATGGGTGGTTAACCCTTCCGGCTCGATAAAGATCTGGTGGGCGTCTTTGTCAGCAAAACGCATGATCTTGTCTTCGATCGACGGGCAATAACGTGGGCCGATCCCTTCGATCACGCCAGCATACATCGGGCTGCGATACAGATTGGCACGGATCACATCGTGCGTTTGATTGTTGGTATGTGTGATGAAACAAGGTACCTGGCGCGGATGCTGCTCACGTTTACCTAAAAATGAGAATACCGGTACCGGATCGTCGC
>CAIZDF010000323.1 GCA_903931645.1 uncultured Tolumonas sp. | reverse complement strand
GTAATGATAACGGCGCTTTTTTATTGGTACCACGAGCGGATTTAGTTGCGCACCATACTGCGGCGCACATCTGATTGCCAGTATTGCTGATTAGAACGGATCATCCCTTGTATCCGTTTAACATAACCGTCCCCTTGTGTAGAGTAACGGCGCAATCCTTTTGCTAATACCACAGCATCCATCGGTTGTTCATTAGCGCGCATATCAGCACGAAGCTCACGTACCTTGCTATAGGCCGGATGTGAATTCAGATTCTGCATATATGCGCGTACAGCCATGATTGGAGAGCTGAACGCTTTAGCCCGAACTACGTTTGTCCGGTAAGGACCCATACCACATCCAACACTCTGACAGAAATGTCCAAAATAATTATTGGATTTTCTCGCCAGTCGGGAAGTTCCCCAGCCGGATTCGGTAGCGGCCTGACTTAATACCAATTCAGGGGGCAGAATATCCACCCGGACCAGCAAACGATCGACATCATCGCTGATATCGTCACTGAGTTCCTGATTGTACTGTTCCGCAACAGTTTGTACCCATTCAGTCTGACTATCAGATAATAATATTCCTTCCTGCAATTGCTGTTTCAATTTTTCCAGTTGTTTGCGTTGGGAAAGAATGTCTGAAGAGACTTGTTGATAGGATGGCAGCAGATAGGCGACAAAAGCACGCTTACGTTGTTCTGCGTCTTTAATCGAATCAAAGTCAGGGACGGATTGTTCCTGAACTGCCGTGAATGACGTAGATTTTACAGACTCTAAGTTGTCTGCACTATTTACTGTCAGGGGTAGCAGAGCCAAACACGCTCCACACACCAGAAATAGCCTGGCAAATAACTTCATGCAATGATGCTCCCAGAGTTTTTCAGCGGCTGAAAATAGCGCTGATTCACCTGATTTAAACAAAACCACTTACTGCGTGGCGCTACGCTCCTTCGTAGATTTCCCCAGTTCAGTTGGATATGTTGTGGTCACTATAGCATCGGGTTAACAAAAATCGCAAACTTTTTGGTTTTTGCATAAAAGTGGGCACGCTTAATGCGTATAGCCAAAAGACTACTTATCTGATCAATTTTCAATCACACACATGTATAAAAACGCAGCTTATTCAGGAACATATTTCCGATCTGTGCCATCAGGCAGAGAGCGGAAATATTTCAAAAACCACATGTATTGTTCTGGGTGATTTTTGAGCAACATCTCAATTTCAGAGTTCATATAACTAACATCTGCCACTAAATCTGTCGTTGGATAAGGCGCCATAGCCGGTCTTATTTGTAGCTCATACTGGTATGTTTTTTCGTTATAGGTTGCCAGAACAGGCAATACCACAGCTCCAGCCAATTTAGTAAGTTTAGGTAGTGCAGGAAGTGTCGCTTTCGGAACCCCAAATAGTGGTACAAAAATGCTGGCATCATGACCATGATCCTGGTCAGGTAAATAGAAGAAGTGATAACCGTTGCGCATGTCTTTAATGATGGGTTTTAGCCCGGCGCTGCGTTCATACACTTTACCGCCAAAGCGAACACGCTGACGATTCAAAAACCAGTCATACACCGGATTTCTCGCACTGTGCATCATTGTGCACATCTGTAAGCCCATACCGGAGAAATAGAGCCCACAGGCATCAATTGTCCAGGTATGCGGGATCATAAATATAATAGGTTTGCCTGCGGCTTTAGCCGCTTCAACATGTTCCCAGCCATTCGGTTTGATACGACGCAAAAATAAGGATGGCGGTAAAAATGTCGGTTCACCTAAAGCAAAAAAGCCTTTTAACCCGACGCATAGACTGCGATAAAGCAACGCTTCTCTTTCTGCATGGCTAAGCTCGGGAAAACACAGCTGTAGATTTAACCGCGCGGCATAACACTGTTTACGTGAAATCTTAATCACCAGGTTAGCAAATGATGCGGCCAAAGCATCACGTAAGCGCACGGGGCACCAAGCCAGTAATGCCAGCAATGCGATACTAAACCAGGTAAGCCAATAGCGTGGATGAAATAGTGCAGAAGAAAGTTTATGGTCCAGAGCAGGATCTTTGGTCATTTCAGGCCCATTAAGTCGAGATTCGGGCGTGCATGATAGGAAAAATTCGAGCTGACGTCACCGCTTCAGCGAGCAAAAACAGAAGAATGCGTAACATCCATGTACGCAGTAAGCTTTACACAACTATAAATGCTTAAACATAAGCCAGAATACGATTACGCAGCGTTTCTTTTTCTTTCTCTGGTAACCAGCAAGCTTCAACACTATTTAAGGCCAGACGGCGAATTTGTTCTTTCGATGCCATCAGTGAATCTGCCAGAGCCTGATAGTTATCATTCATATAACCACCAAAATACGCTGGGTCATCTGAATTTACGGTAACACACACACCTTTATCCAATAATTCCAGTATGTTGTGATCGGCCATCGAATCGAATACGCGCAATTTCAGATTAGACAACGGACAAACCGTCAGCGGCACACGCTCTGCTACTAAACGAGCCACCAGCAACGGATCTTCGACACAACGCACCCCATGGTCGATTCGTTCTGTTTTTAAGATATCCAACGCATCCCAGATATAACTCGCAGGCCCTTCTTCACCCGCATGAGCAACAACGCGAAACCCTAACTCACGAGCAGCACCAAATACATTGGCAAATTTTTGCGGTGGATTACCGACTTCTGACGAGTCTAACCCCACGCCGTCAATCCAGGCTTTAAACGGCAATGCTTTTTCTAAGGTTTCGAAAGCTGAATCTTCGCTGAGATGACGCAAAAAGCACATGATCAAACAAGAAGTAATACCTAATGTCTTACGCCCTGCCACCAGCGCAGAATGAATGCCACCGATCACAGTTGCAAACTCGATACCCCGTTCAAGGTGTGTTTGCGGATCAAAAAAGATTTCCGTGTGCATAACGCGATCCTGACGACAACGCATCAGATACGCCCACGTCAAATCGTAAAAATCCTGTTCCGTTTGCAAAACCCCCGCGCCTTGATAATAGAGATCAAGAAACGATTGCAGGTTGGAAAAACTATAGGCAGCTTGCAAACTTGCAACATCGGCATAAGGCAAGGTAATACCGTTTCGTTCTGCCAGAACAAAGGCCAGTTCAGGCTCCAGCGTACCTTCTATATGTAAATGCAATTCAACTTTGGGTAGCCCCGCAATAAATGACTCCACGCCTTAGCCCTCCTGTTTTTGGTGTGTCGAGTGTAATGAAACTGATCCTGCGAATGAAAACAAGAGTTGGTAATGAAAAAAACTCTTATTTCCTATTCTAAGTATGCATTTACAGCGCTTTAATACGATGTTTTATGCAAAGACCGTGAGACTAGGCAGGAGAAATGATATAGTCATAACAAAATCGAGTAGCTAAATAAGAAAGAAAAAACCGATAAATGGCCTATCTATTCTGTTTTTCTACTTGCAGGATCAGCCCTCTCTCTGGCAGATTGAACAGTCGGTCTTAATGGCCTGCGTGGGGCCCTATTATTCGAGGAAAATGGAAGTATGTGTTCGATATTTGGTATTCTGGACATTAAATCCGATGCTGCTGCATTACGTAAAACAGCATTAGAGATGTCTAAGCGTCTACGTCACCGCGGTCCTGATTGGTCCGGTGTATATAGCAATGACAAAGCGATTCTGGTTCATGAACGTCTGTCGATTGTTGATCCCGGTAATGGCGCGCAACCA
This sequence comes from uncultured Tolumonas sp., assembly GCA_903931645.1. Taxonomy (GTDB): domain Bacteria; phylum Pseudomonadota; class Gammaproteobacteria; order Enterobacterales; family Aeromonadaceae; genus Tolumonas. The sequence goes on along the minus strand of CAIZDF010000323.1, from coordinate 604 downwards.
CTCTATAATCCCGAACATACCCACGTATTGGCTGTTAATGGCGAGATCTATAATCATAAAGATCTGCAAAAAAATCTGACCGTTGATTTTAAATTCCAAACCGGTTCTGACTGTGAAGTGATACTGGCGCTGTATAAAGAAAAAGGTACCGCGTTTCTGGATGACTTAAGCGGCATTTTTGCTTTCGTACTGTATGACGCAGAACAAGATGCTTACTTGATCGGTCGTGACCATATGGGGATCATTCCTCTTTATACTGGTCGTGATGAACACGGTAACTTCTATGTGGCTTCAGAAATGAAAGCACTGGTTCCGGTTTGTAAAACCGTTGCTGAATTCCCACCAGGACATTTTCTGTGGAGTAAAGACGGTGAACTAACCCGTTACTACACCCGTGACTGGATGGAATTTAGTGCCGTTGAAAATAACCCATCAGATAAACTTGAACTGCGTGATGCGCTAGAAGATGCTGTTCAACGTCAGCTGATGTGTGACGTACCTTACGGTGTATTGCTGTCTGGTGGTCTGGATTCTTCTGTTGTTTCTGCAATTACCAAACGTTTTGCGGCTCGTCGTATTGAAGATGATGGTAAGAGCGAAGCCT
>CAIZDF010000322.1 GCA_903931645.1 uncultured Tolumonas sp. | reverse complement strand
CCTGCGCATAAACCTCGGCATAAGCGCGAAGAACCGAATTAGAACCAAAGACAAGATCGACTCGGGTAGCCGTCCATAATACTGTGCCAGACTTGCGATCACGGATCTCATATAGGTTACTCCCTGCTGGTTTCCACACATAAGCCATGTCGGTCAAATTAACAAAATAATCATTTGTTAACGCACCAACGCGGTCAGTGAAAATACCATGCTGAGTAGCACCGTAGTTAGTACCCAATACTCGCATTCCGCCAATTAGCACTGTCATTTCCTTTGCGGTCAGACGCATCAGTTGTGCACGATCCAGCAATAATTCCTCTGCACTAACCACGTAGTCTTTCTTCAAATAATTGCGGAAGCCGTCGGCTAAAGGTTCCAGCACACTAAATGATTCAACATCTGTTTGTGCTTGGTTCGCATCACCACGACCGGCGGTAAACGGAATACTAACCTCGATACCTGCCGCTTTTGCAGCAAGTTCAACCCCCACATTACCAGCCAGTACGATCAGATCTGCGACACTGACACCCGTTTCAACAGCAATCTTTTCCAACACAGCGAGGACATGGTTTAAGCGAGCAGGTTCATTGCCGTCCCAGTCCTTTTGTGGCACAAGGCGGATACGCGCACCATTAGCGCCACCTCGTTTATCTGAACCTCGGAATGTGCGGGCACTATCCCAAGCTGTCATCACCATCTCGCCAATACTGAGACCAGAAGCAACGATTTTGGCTTTCACTGCCTCAACATCGTAATCCTGCTTACCCGCAGGGATCGGGTCTTGCCAGATCAAGTCTTCCTTGGGCACATCCAGACCGATGTAGCGGGATTTCGGCCCCATATCGCGATGGGTAAGCTTAAACCAGGCTCTAGCAAAAACATCCGAGAAATAAGCAGGATCCTTATGGAAGCGTTCCGCATATTTCCGATAGTCAGGATCAAATTTTAATGCCATGTCCGCATCCGTCATAATGGGCTTATGATGGATCGATGGATCTTCGACATCGACGGGCATGTCTTGTTCCTGCATATTGACTGGTTCCCATTGCCATGCTCCGGCGGGAGATTTTTGTAGCCACCAGTCATATCCAAAAAGGTGATCGAAATAACCGTTGTCCCATTTTGTAGGGTTTGTGGTCCATGCGCCTTCAATGCCACTGGTCACGGTATCGCGCCCCACTCCACGGCTGACGTGGTTGTTCCAGCCTAACCCTTGCTCTGCAATGTCAGCTGCTTCGGGGGCTGGCCCCAAATTAGCCGCATTACCATTGCCATGTGCTTTACCAACAGTATGTCCACCAGCAGTCAATGCAACAGTTTCTTCATCATTCATTGCCATACGGGCAAATGTAACTCGCATGTCTTTCGCTGTTTTGAGTGGATCAGGTTTACCATCTACCCCCTCTGGATTGACATAAATCAGCCCCATCATTACCGCAGCCAGTGGGTTTTCCAAATCACGCTCACCAGAATAACGGCTGCCAGAGCTACCACTCGGAGCCAGCCATTCTTTTTCGGATCCCCAATAAATATCTTTTTCTGGATGCCAGATATCTTCGCGGCCAAAAGCAAAACCAAAGGTTTTCAGACCCATCGATTCATAAGCCATATTACCGGCCAGAATGATCAAATCTGCCCAGCTCAGTTTGTTGCCATATTTCTTCTTGATTGGCCACAGAAGCCGACGAGCTTTATCGAGATTGGCATTATCAGGCCAAGAATTTAGTGGTGCAAAACGTTGGTTACCTGTGCCTGCACCACCTCGACCATCTGCAATACGATAAGTACCCGCTGAATGCCAAGCCATACGGATCATAAGACCACCATAATGCCCCCAATCCGCAGGCCACCACGCTTGGCTGTCTGTCATTAACGCTTTAAGGTCGTTTTTCAGCCCATCAACATCCAATTTTTTGACCTCTTCTCGATAGTTGAAAGCCAAGTCCATCGGATTAGTCTTACTGTCATGTTGATGTAGGATGTCGAGGTTCAGGGCTTTAGGCCACCAGTCCATGCTTGTTATGTTTATCGATGTAGCGCCACCATGCATAAAAGGGCATTTGCCGGCAGAACTATCGTTGTTTTTATCCATAACGTTCTCCATGGTTGCATTAAAACTAAATGACTTATGTAAACCCAATAACTGACATCAATGTTCGGTCAATGGGTGTAAGAAATAGCTAATTACCCAAACTATAGTCATCACAGTGAATTTTATTGTTAATTTGATAACAGAATTTCTGAATGGAATGACACTATATTCATCAATATGATGAGCCCCCTTAACTCCAGCTGTGATAACGTGACAGCAGTTTCTTTCTGAGATGTTGATTCTTATGTATATAGCCGCTTTTTACTTCATGATCAGTGTTGTCACTTACATCATTTATTCCATCGATAAATCCGCTGCTAAACAAAATGGCTGGCGGATTCAAGAAAACACGTTGCATATGCTTTCATTAGTTGGTGGTTGGCCTGGAGCCTTGATTGCACAAAGAACGCTACGTCACAAAACCCAAAAAACTTCATTTCAAATAATTTATTGGGTTACGGTTGGGTTCAATCTAGCTGGACTATTTTGGGTTATTTTAAATTCGGTGCAGAATAAGCCGGCATTTTGAGCAGTGGTCTATTATTACGATTGTTAATCATTGTTTTATCAGGAAACTGTCTCGATGCGTAATATGATCTTTTCGATGCTTCTTTTTTGTGTCGGTTGTACACAGATCCCAGATAGAGTGAAACCCGTCGATAATTTCGATTTGAACCGCTATCTGGGAAAATGGTATGAAATCGCCCGACTCGATCACTCTTTCGAACGTGGTTTAAGCAAGGTCACAGCTGAATACTCACTGAATGATAACGGCAGCGTTAGCGTCCTCAACCGAGGTTACTCTGAGAAAGATAAGCAGTGGAAGTCCGCAAAAGGCATTGCTTATTTTATCGGTTCGCCTACTGATGGGTTACTGAAAGTCTCCTTCTTCCGACCTTTTTATGGAACCTATGCCATCTTTGAACTTGACCACGCCAACTATCAATATGCGGTTATCTCTGGCCCTAATCATTCCTATCTCTGGATCTTATCTCGCACACCAACACTTTCCGACACGATTAAAAAACAGTTAATACAAAAAGCAGCTGATGCAGGGTTTAATACCCAAGAATTAATTTTTGTGGATCAATAATTGAAGAATTCATCAATGGCCAATGCAATACAATAAGCGGCCCTCTCTCGTTCTCAGTAATACCATGATGGCTCAGTTTCTTATGGGCATGCTGATCAAATCAGTATCAATCAGCTTGAAGATCTTCGGTAATATTTGAATATTGGTAATTAGCTGGTATTGCGGGCCATACATCTTTCTCTTTGATGGGTATTACTGAAATGGCGACAACCTCAAACAATGATTGCCATTCCCCTGTATTTTGCTGCTTTTGTAAGCTGATAACTGAATTCCACTTAGACGACCAACAAACCTGATAATGCGGGTGTTCTGCTGTTTTAATCGTAATTTGCGACCAATGACAATCAACCGCTGTTTCTCTTGGCTTGTCTACCTTTTCAAGCTCAAAGGCTTGCTTGGGTTTTGATAAGTGGGTGGCCAACTGCTCCCAATCTTCAAAAATGCCAACTTGATACAACGCCGTTCGCTGGGCATCAATAACTTTTTTATGTACCGGATCAACTAACCGGATTTGCATTTGCTCACCAGATCCACGCGTCGCAAACAGTGATAATTGGTTATCAGTCACTCGGTGCAACCAATGTGATGCATGTCGTTCAAGTTTTAATTGATGCAAGTGCCCAGCCTCATCCCTGTAATTTGCTTGTAACTTAAAGGAAGGCTCTGGTAAGGAATGAACAAAAACCTGATCCCATTCCATCGTTGCAGCAATGGATGGATGACCCAAGAAACTGCCCGCGATCATCACGGGCAGCAAATTAAATTTTATTAGTCTATTCATGGCGAATTGCTTTTGCCTGATCGAGATAAACGTACGATTGTTTACTTTGCTTATCCGTTAGAATTTTTTGCTGCAGCCCAAATTGATAACTACCGATCACGGGTGAAGCACAGCTAACATCCAGCACATCACACAATGGCAGATCTTTAACCAGGCTACTGTTCTCAGTTTTGGTCTCCACCTGATATCGAGTTTGTTTATACTCACGTTGTAACGCTTCATGCAAAATGCGCCCTTGGGCATCTGGCATTTTAACGCCCAATAAATG
>CAIZDF010000321.1 GCA_903931645.1 uncultured Tolumonas sp. | reverse complement strand
TGCGAAAGCATTGATGTAAGGAATCTTCGATTTAATTTTGCTATAAAATTTGGTGGGGGTGGTAAAAAAATTTCGTATATTTGGTAAAATTTTAGTTATGCTAGAACAAATTGGAATAACCCGGCACTGAACGTTGGATCATGTCGGGAAAGACTTCAACGACCTTTTCGTCAAAGCAAAAGTCGCCCAACTGAGCAATCGGGGCGGCAAACAGTTGATCTTTCATGGTGGTAAACCAGAACAAAACAGAAAGCGAAATTGCCGCGCATGTTAGCAGATATCCCGACAGAAGGTCAGTGTTTCCATGACGTTCACATCGGTTGTCGTTAAGATAGGTTATCGCGTCAGTGTCGACGGAGTTTCATGTGCAGAAAATAGACGAAAACCAAGAAAGAACACAATTTGATGTCATCGTGGTTGGTGGTGGCATGGTGGGTGCTGCAGCTGCCTGTTTGTTAGCCCAACAAGGTTTGCAAATTGCAGTTGTCGAACAAACAGAACCGGAAGTCTATGCGCCAGAGCAAGCAATGGATCTACGTGTTTCGGCGATTAGCCCAGCGTCAGTAGCGTTATTGCAACAAGCCGGTGTTTGGGATGTGATTTTAGCGATGCGGGTACGTGCATACACCGAACTGGCGACTTGGGAAGTGAGTGGGTTGGAAACGCACTTCCATGCGCGTGAAGCGGGTGTTAGCGAGCTTGGTTATATCATTGAAAACCGTCTGATCCAGCTGGCGTTATGGCAAAAATTGCAAACATTACCGAATGTGCGATTGTGTTGCCCGGCGCAGATAAACGCGCTAATACAAACGGATGAACAAGCAAAAATAACATTAAACGATGGTCAGGTGCTATCGGCGAGCTGGTTGTTAGCGGCAGATGGTGCGAATTCTAAAATTCGGGCCTTGGCTAAGATTGGCGTTAATAGTTGGGATTACCGACAAGATTGTTTGTTGATTAATGTTGATTTGGAAGACGATGCCCCAGCTATCACTTGGCAGCAATTTTATCCGTCTGGTCCGCGTTCATTTTTACCGCTGGCAGGGAACAAAGCCTCGTTGGTTTGGTATGACACACCGGCTCGGATCGCACAGTTAACTGCTATGACGCCCGCGATGCTGGAGCGGGAAGTGAAACGCCATTTTCCTGAACAATTACCAGTTTGCATGGTAACTCATTTTGGCAGTTTCCCCTTGACCCGCCGACATGCGCAACACTATTACCAAGGGCGAGTGATCTTACTAGGGGATGCGGCGCACACCATTCATCCATTAGCTGGGCAGGGGGTTAATCTTGGCTTTAAAGATGTCGTCTGTTTAGTCGATCATTGGCATTCCGTGCAGCAAAAACAGCAAGATTTTGGCCAAAAGCAACTGCAGCAATATGAGCGTAGACGTCTGTGCGATAACACCTTGATGCAATCGGCTATGGATCTGTTTTATGCCGGTTTTAGCTCATCACACATGCCATTGAAAGTGTTACGCAATATCGCATTGCTGGCGGCGGAAAACGCCGGTTGGTTGAAGCAAAAAGCCTTGCGTTATGCGCTTGGGCTGTAATTGTATTGTTTAACCTGCTGTTCCACTTCCAGAAACACTTTCAGGCTGCGGGATAAGTGTTTCTGTTTGTGGCGGATCAAATACAACGGGCGCACGATATTGTTCATCCCTTGCAGTTGTAAGGTGCTCAGACGGCCACTTTCCAGTTGTTCTGCAATGACAGCTCGGGATAAACAACTGACAGTTTGGCTATGGCTGACCGCGTGTTTGATGGCTTCCGAGTTACCTAATTCCATTACCAGATTAAAGTGGTGAAGTTGTGGTAATAGCAGTTGTTCGACCACTTCACGGGTGCCAGAGCCAGATTCACGTAAGATCCACTGACATTGGGCCAGCTGTTCGGCACTGACGGTTTTTCCGGCTAACGGATGGGTTGCCGCACAAAACAGCAGCAGTTCATCTTGTCGCCAGAGCTGGCTTTCCAGTTCCATGCGATGACACGGGCCTTCAATAAAACCAATATCAACGTCAAAATTGGCCACCGCTTCCGCAATGTCAGCACTGTTTGCGACTCTTAATTCCAGCTGGATGCCGGGAAATTTTTCACGGTAACGGGCGATCACGGCTGGTAACAGATAATTCCCAATCGTGGTGCTGGCACCAATTTTTAATATACTGCGACCATCAGCAAATAGGTTTTCCAGCTCTTGCGCCTGCTCCAGTAACGCTTGCGCGCGAGGGAAGAGTAAGCGGGCATTTTCATTGACAATCAAACGTTTGCCTGCGCGTTCAAACAGTTGCACACCCAGCTGATTTTCAAGATCAGCCAGCGCACTGCTGACAGCAGATTGAGATAACGAGAGTTTCTCTGCCCCGCGAGTGGTGGACTGAGTATCGATAACGGCAAGGAAAACTTCTAATTGACGCAGTGTAATGTTCACAGTGATATCATTTTTTTGGATTGATTATTCAAATATAATCATTTTTAGTAATTAATTCATCTTTATTATTTGTTTAGTGATTTTTCGGGTATAGCACGCAATGATCTTCGAGGAATGATTGACGGGAATAGTCAACCATTCCATTATCAACAGCGACGGGTAATCTCGCCTTCATTAAGGAGAAACGATGAAACTGTACTACGCTCCCGGTGCCTGTTCTCAGGCTTCCCACATTGCATTACGCGAATCAGGTTTAGATTTTCAGCTGGAAAAAGTCGATTTACGCCAGAAAGTTACAGCGTCAGGCGAAGATTATCGCACCATTAATCCACTAGGTTATGTGCCAGCTCTACAACTGGACACTGGTGATGTGATCACCGAAGGCCCGGCGATCATGCAATTTATTGCTGATCA
>CAIZDF010000320.1 GCA_903931645.1 uncultured Tolumonas sp. | reverse complement strand
GACCCGCTCAATTAGCGGCACCGACTTATCCATTGCTTCCTGCAATACACGGCTATTAAATGAAAGCCAGCTCAGCTCTTTTTCAAGCCATAATTTGTCACTACTCATGCCAATCCTCATCGCTCTTTTTTCTTGCTGCACATGCTTAGATAACAAAGCATTGCAGTCATATTATATGTCAACTATATGACAATCTGGTGTCAATCGCTGTAATAGAACGCTAAAGAATCATTCCAACACTAAACTAAATGCTGAAATAACAACAAATGACAGCGTTGTAACAAAACTGTCATCTGACTTCCCTAGAATGGCGCTACTCTAAAGTGGAGTTGAGGTCTTCATGTCAACAGAATCCATCAATCTGACGATGTCCGGCAGCCGAAAGCGGCGTGTTACTGATCGTCTTGCCAGTATCGGCGTAACTACCGGGGGTATCCTGGTGTTGGTTGCGTTGTTGCTGATATTTTTCTATCTGCTCTATGTGGTTAAACCTATTTTCGTAGGCGCTTCACTGGAACCTGCTGCTTCTTTGCAGGTGCCAGTAAAGGGCACAACTGCGATCTTGGGAACCGATGAGCAAAATCAGGTGGGTTATCGTTTCAGCCAACAAGGCGATATCGATTTCTTTTCTCTGAATAAAGATTCGGGTCATCCGGTTGGTAGCGTGTTACTGCATAATTCGCCTGCGGATACGGTGACAGCGGTAGCTAATACTGCGCTCGGTAAACCAATGGTGGTGTATGGTTTTGCCAATGGTAAAGCGCAGGTATTACAGCCTGATTTTGTGACTACCTATCCTGAAGGTAAAACTCACCTTACGGAAGCTGAAATCAAATACCCGTTAGGTACTAGCCCTATTGAACTTGATCCTGAAGGGCATGCGATCACTCAGTTAGCTTATGAAGCTAAGTCTGATAAACGGGTGTTCGCGTTTGCGACTGAAGCCGGTGCGCAATTATTGGTACAAAGCGGCGAAGAAAATTTCCTTTCCGGTGAAGTGGAATGGCAGAGCCAGCATTATCGTTTGCCTGAAATTACCGGCAAAATTGACCAGCTGATCTTAACGCCGAATTTAAATGTCTTATTGGTTCGCGTGGGCAATTTATTGTCTATCTACAACATCGTGACACCAGAGAACATCACGCTGAAAGCATCGTTACAGGTCAATGCGCAGCAAGCGAATGTCACTAATATTTCATTACTGAGCGGTGCATCTTCGCTACTGGTTGCTAATGATAATGGTGTGATCTCGCAGTGGTTTGAAGTGCTGAAAAACGGCGAACGTAAATTTACCCAAATTCGTGAATTTCAGGCTGACAAATCCGTTCGTGCATTAGCGCCGGAACACAACCGTAAAGGTTTTGCGACTTTGTCTGGTGAAAACCATATTGAACTGTTTTACACCACCAGTCATGCTCGTTTGTATGCTGAAAATTTAGGCACTACTGCGTTAGATGCAATGGCTCTGTCGCCACGTAACTCGGCGTTGCTGTTACAGCAGAATGATAAATTCCAGCTGTTCCACGTCCACAATGAACACCCTGAAGTGAGCTGGAGTTCCTTATGGACCCAGGTATGGTACGAAGGTTACCCAGAACCGCAGTTCGTATGGCAATCGACATCAGCATCTGATGACTTTGAACCCAAACTGAGTCTGGTGCCGTTAGCCTTCGGTACATTGAAAGCGGCATTTTATGCCATGCTGTTTGCTGTGCCTATCGCTTTGTCGGGTGCCATTTACGCAGGTTATTTCATGTCGGCGGGAATGCGTAATTTCGTGAAACCTACCGTTGAAATTATGGCTGCATTGCCAACGGTTATCCTCGGTTTTATG
>CAIZDF010000319.1 GCA_903931645.1 uncultured Tolumonas sp. | reverse complement strand
GTCCTGCCAGTTCAGCACGAATCCTCCTATCAGCGATTCATCAATTTCAGCTTTCAGATCGATCTCTGAATGGGTGTATTTTTCCATCAGCTCCATCACCTGTTTCCTGATGTCTTCATCGGGCAGAACCGGTGATTTGAAATGAACGGTGAGGATGTTCCGGTACACCTGGTAGAGTTCAACCAGTTGGGTCGCAATGGCAGGAATGAATGATTCCCTGTTTTTCCTGACCATGATCAGCAGGTAGGTCAGGGTAAGCGGGTGAATATTCCCGCCGAAAATATCCTGAAGGATGGCCAGCTTTTTCCCGGAATTGACGATGGGGCTTTTCAACAACAGTCTCAGTTCCTTACTCTCTTCACACGCCTTTGAAATCAGTAGGCTGTCCTTGTAGACCTCTTCCACCACGCTCTTTTCGAGTGCAAGTTCAAACAATGCTTTTGCATAACGCTCCGCTACCAAAGAAACACTCATCCGGTTAGTTGAATTTAACTTCTTTTAATAACTCCTGAACATATTCTTCCTGCTTTTGGGGGTCGGAGAGTTCGCGCTGTAAAATAAATTTGGCGAGGGTAAGTGAACTTTCGGCAATCTGGTTTTTCAGTTCGGTCATGGCTGCCATCTTTTCATTGTGGATGCTGGCCTTGGCACCTTCAACGATGCGTGAAGCTTCCTCCCCTGCCTTGATCCGAGCCTCTTCGAACAACCTGTCGCGGATTTTGCGGGCTTCGTTGAGAATGGCATCCCGTTCGTTCTTGGCCTCCTGCAAAAGTTGTTCATTGCTGAATTTCAGCTGCTTCATCTCTTCTCTTGCCTGATTTGCCGAATTCAGTGCTTCGTGGATGGAGGTCTCACGTTCCCTGAGCATCTGAAGGATAGGTTTCCAGGCATATTTTCCAAGGACAAACACCAGAAATAGAAAAGCCAGTGTCATCCAGAAAATCAGGCCCAGTCCCGGAGTGATTAATTCCATATCGGATTGTTTTAAGTATTTGTGAATTGATAAAGTTCTTTACGGATGAACCAACCGTTCCTCCGTAAAGAACCTGCTGTTGCTGCTAGATGAAAAGGATCAGCAGACAAACAACGATGGCAAAAAAGGCAACTCCTTCAACAAGCGCTGCGGCGATGATCATGTTCGACCGGATATCGCCAATCGCTTCCGGCTGGCGTGCAATGGATTCGAGAGCGCTTTTACCGATATTACCAATACCGATGCCTGCGCCGATCACGGCAATCCCTGCTCCCAAACCTGCTCCCATTTTTGCAATGGCGGCGAAATCACCGGCCAGTTGCAGTAAAATTGATAATAAATGCATAATCAGAAGGTATTAAGGTTAGTAAAACAAAAACAATTTACGATTTACGATTTACGATTTACGATTTTGGATTTTAGAGATTTGCATGTTATATCGTAGACTATTATTATTTTGAAAATCGTAAATCGTAAATCTAAAATCGTAAATTCTAATGGTGTTCCGGCTCAATCGTTGCCAGCCCGAAGTAGAGTGCCGACAACAGGGTGAAAACGTATGCCTGGATGAAGGCGACAAGCAGTTCCAGCAGATCCATAAAAATCATGAAGGCAACCGAAACAACCGAAACCCCCAGCCCCAGCGCGGCGCTTATCGCGCCGAAAATGAAGATCAGTCTTACGAATCCAAGTACAATGATGTGCCCGGCGGTAATGTTTGCAAAGAGACGGATCATCAATACGAATGGTTTGGTGATGATCCCGATGATTTCAACAATCGGCATCAGCGGCACCGGGACTTTCAGCCACCAGGGACCCCCGGGGGTGTTGACGATATCGACCCAATAGTGCTT
>CAIZDF010000318.1 GCA_903931645.1 uncultured Tolumonas sp. | reverse complement strand
GGCTTCGTTAGCGATAGCGCCCACGATCTGGCCTGGTTTCACGCCATGTTCATGACCAACATGCAGTTTGTAACGGGACGTTGGGCCTTCCGGTGCACGTGAACGACGTTCACTGCGCTCTGGACGATCACCACCACGATCATTACGGCCACCGCGTTCGAAACGGTCACCACCACGATCATTACGTTCTTCCATACGTTGATTCGGTTCTGGCTCTTTTTCGTTCATGAACAGCGGCTCATCACCCTGTACCATTTTCGCCAGCGCCGCACACAAATCTAATGGATCTGTGCTTTCGTCTTCCAGGAACTCATTAATGATCTGCTGGAACGGCTGTAAATCCTGTTCGGATTCCAGTGTTTCGCGGATCTGCTGTTTAAAGCGTTCCAAACGATGTTTGTTAATATCTTTCGCAGTTGGCATCTGCATCGGCTCGATTGGCTGACGGGTAGCCTGTTCAATCATGCGCAGCATACGACGTTCACGTGGCGCAACAAATAGGATTGCATCACCAGTACGACCAGCACGGCCAGTACGGCCGATACGGTGTACATAAGACTCTGTATCGTAAGGAATATCGTAGTTCACAACGTGAGTAATACGCTCTACGTCCAAACCACGAGCCGCAACGTCAGTTGCGATCAGAATATCAATCTGGCCAGCTTTCAGTTTTTCAACTGTGCGTTCACGCAGTTTCTGCGGGATATCACCGTGCAGTGCTTCACAGGAGTGACCACGTGCAGACAGTTTGCTGGTCAGTTCTTCTGCGGCAGTTTTAGTGCGCACGAATACCAACAATGCATCGAATTGTTCAACTTCCAGCATACGGGTCATCGCGTCCAGCTTATGCAAGCCAGAAACTAACCAGTAACGCTGACGAATGTTCGCCGCAGTGCTGGTTTTAGAGGCGATCTTGATTTCCACTGGGGATTTCAGATGGCGATGCGCAATGCGACGGATCTGTTCTGGCATAGTGGCAGAGAACAGAGCGATCTGGCGATCCAATGGACATTGTTCGATAACCCATTCCACGTCATCGATAAAGCCCATGCGCAACATTTCGTCGGCTTCGTCCAGCACCAATGTTTTCAGTGCAGACAGATCCAGTTTACCGCGACGCATCATGTCCATAACACGGCCAGGTGTACCCACAACAACTTGGGCACCACGGCGCAGTGCGCGCAGTTGTGAATCGTAAGATGAACCACCATAGATAGGCAGTACATGGAAATCAGGGATAAATTGCGCGTAGCTCTGGCAAGCTTCAGCAACCTGGATCGCCAGTTCACGCGTTGGTGCCAGGATCAACACCTGAGTATCCATCTGAGTTAAATTCAGACGAGACAGGATTGGCAGGGCAAACGCACCTGTTTTACCTGTACCGGTTTGTGCCTGACCTAACAGGTCACGGCCTTCCAGCAACGGCGGAATTGCCGCAGCTTGGATTGGCGAAGGATCTTCGTACCCCACAGCGGCTACGGCCTTCAGAATAGGCGCAGCTAACCCCAGCTCGCTAAAGCTCGGCAATTTTTCAGTATCAGTCATATTTATTTTCACTACTCTACAAGGATGGGCACTTAGCGAGGGAGACGCTGCTGGCCCGAACAAAGAAATGGGTGGCGATTATACACATTGAGCGAGCTTTGTCGCCAAAAATGTGATAGTTATCGCAGCAATTTCAGAAGTTTTCAGACGGGTGGGCTTACACGGTCTCTTACTCGACTCTCTTTTACGCTGGTTATTATACAGCCAATTTACATTTTTTGCTTGTTACAATTACTTCACAGTTCTTTTTTTCTGAGAAAGCACGGCTAAAGTCAGCCGACTAGTGCATAACAAGCGTTCACGTTCATCGTGCAGATTGATCTGCCAAACCTGCGTGGTCGCCCCCAAATGAATCGGACGTGCCGTGCCAGTGACAAGACCATCGCGCTTTGCGCGCAGATGATTAGCATTGATATCCAGCCCGACACAGCAATGCGAGCGGGGTACACACATATTCCCCGCCACAGAACCTAACGTCTCAGCCAGCACAACAGATGCACCGCCATGCAACATGCCAAACGGCTGATGGGTGCGACTATCTACCGGCATCGCCGCCTGCAGATAGTCATCACCAAACGCGGTGTATTCGAT
>CAIZDF010000317.1 GCA_903931645.1 uncultured Tolumonas sp. | reverse complement strand
CCTTCGATCTGATTTACGCTGAAGTCATAGACATAGACTGGTGAATGAGGATACAAGCCAGGAATGATATCGCGGCCAAAATCATGGCTAGAATCTTCTTTTTCCCCATCGGCGGTCAATTCACTTAATAATGTATTAGTTTCAAAGATGTAGTTACCCATAGAAGCCAGAGCAAAACCAGGATCGCCTGGAATTGATTTTGGATTTTTAGGTTTCTCTTCAAAGCCGATCATTCGGCCTTCAGCATTAACTTCAATAACGCCAAAAGCAGATGCTTCTGCGATAGGTACACGAATAGCCGCTACAGTAAGTACTGCGCGTTTTTCTTTATGAAAATCAAGCATCTGACGAATATCCATTTTATAGATATGGTCACTGCCAAAAATACAAACATGTTCGGGGCTACTTAATTCAATGAAACCTATATTTTGGTAAATGGCATCGGCGGTACCATCATACCAACGTTTACCCATACGCATTTGCGCGGGGATTGGGTCAATAAAACGTCCACTGATCCCTGTTAAATTCCACCCTTTTTTCAGATGTATGTAGAGTGATTGAGATTTGAATTGTGTTAATACATAAATGCGCAGCATGTCTGAGTTGATGAAATTATTCAAAACGAAGTCAACTAAGCGATAACTTCCACCGAATGGGACTGCTGGTTTACTTCGTGATACGGTCAATGGTTGTAATCGAGTTCCTTCGCCACCAGCTAATATCATCGCTAATACACCAGACATATGTGCTCCTATATTGATTTAATCCAAAGTCTCATTAATACATAAAGACAAGGATCTTAGAGATTAGATCCTGAGAAATTTATCTTGTCATCATCGATCAAGTGCTGCTGTTTTATCTGATACGGATGTTTTTTATCTGAAACAAATGATCCAGATGCGAGCAAATCGTTAGCTAAGTGTAGACGGCTAAAGTCAAAAAGCCTGTGGTGTATGTCAAGAGTTAGCAAACAACAGAAGAAAGAATACAAAAATCAGAAGGGCAGTACTTACGAGATGACAAAGAACAACGATGGCATGTGCCATCGTTTTAATCTAACAGATTCCATATGAGTTTGTTAATGCTAATAGTATTAAGACGCTCGAATAATTTTGAATCGCGAGTTTTCGTTTATGACCGAAACAGACTGAAAAACCTCAGCAAGGATAGGCTCATAGCGCAAAAAACGATTGGCGACTAAAAATAGCTGACCATGTTTTTTAAGATAGCTTGGCGCTTGTCGTAGCATACGTTCTGTTGCTTCATAATTTGTATTTAATCCGGCATGGAATGGGGGATTAGAAATAACAAAATCAAATTTTGTTGTGACATCAGAAAACATGTCTGAAGCTATTATTTTTGCTGTCAGATTGTTTACTTCCAATGTCTTAGCTGCAGAATGCAAGGCTAGCGTGTTTACATCACTCATGACCACTTTGGCTGTCGATGATCTTTGACAAAGCGTTGCGCCAATGACGCCCGCTCCACAACCTAAGTCTAAAATATCACCTTCAAGTTCAGGCAAACTTGTTAGTAAAAGCTTTGTGCCTTCATCCAATTCTCCTGCACTGAATACGCCGGGAAGAGCCGCAATTTTTAATTCAGCTAAACCCAATGTGAGTTGTAGTGAGTAATGGGAATACAGAGATTGCAATTCAGGCGGGGCTTGAGGTGCATTTAACTGAGCATAATACAGGGAACAGTGTCTGGCGCTATCTAGTTTTTGTACATTGTTGCTATAAGAATGCAGGAGCTTAGGGGCTGCATTAATACCGCCTCTATTCTCGCCAATGATGAAAATTTCACCATTTTGTTTTAATGAATGCAATACGCTAGTTAACCACAGCCCTGCTTCCTGCTTCGCTTTCGGCATAAACAATAAAATGGCGTCAAATGAATTAGTTTCTTGGGTCAAAAAACCAAATTGCAGCTGCGTTTCTAGCTCGGGGGTTGTGATGCGAAGCTGGTTAAAAATGCTGTAATCCGAAACCAAGAATGTAGAGTTGGGTTCGGCTAATAACGGATCCAAAGATACAGATTGGAGTTGCCCACAAACCAGAATATTTTTATTTTGAAATAATGAACTATGTCTGATTAGGAAAGACGATAAGTTATTGAGCTCTGCAGACGGCATAAAAATCATATTCAAGTAGAGAGATACAGCGATTATCCTATAAAAAAAGACCTCTGCACATGGCAGAGGTCTGATGTTATTGTTTGACTGTGTCTGGTTAAAGATTGCCCGCTACAATTTTCGGTGTAACAAATATCAGCAATTCTTTTTTCGTATTTGCATTAGTTGTATTGCGGAACAAGACACCAATGCCTGGAATATCGCCTAATACGGGTACTTTACTAACCGTCTTTTTGATAGAGCGATTATAAATACCACCTAATACTAATGTTTCTCCATTTTTTACAAGCACTTGAGTGTTAATTGCTTGTGTCGACAGAGCCACTGCGGTACCACCATTTCCGGTACTGACATCTTTATATATATCATCCTGGGTTACATGCAGGTCAAGGATTACATTGTTATCTGGTGTGATTTGCGGTGTAACTTTCAGACTCAATACTGCTTTTTTAAATGCTACTGTCGTTGCTCCACTTGACGCACTTTCGTTATATGGAATTTCATAACCTTGTTCTATCAGCGCCTCTTTCTGATTTGCTGTCGTGACTCGAGGACTAGAAATGATCTCTGCTTTATTTTCATTTTCCAGTGCGCTGAGTTCTAAATCGAGCAAAGAGCCATCAGATAATTTAGCAACTTGGAATGCAATGCTTGCTGTAGTCCCTGTTGCTGGTGCTGCGGCTAAGTTTACATTCAGATTAGAGTCACCAATAGTGCTATTTAATCCTTCTAATGTACCTGATATATTGCTGTTGTTGCTGGAGTTGTTAGCTGTAGCTCCCCAACGAATGCCTAGAGCATCATCAACACCGTCGGTAACTGTAACCATTCGAGCTTCGATAACCACCTGTTTAACTGCTACGTCCAATACTTTGATCATGTCTTTAATATGATCAATAACATCAGCAGTATCTTTCACCAACAACGTATTGGTTCGCTCGTCTACGCTTACGGCACCACGTGGAGATAATAAACGAGTTTTATCATCGGCTAATAATTTAGCCATATCTGGCGCTTTGGCATAATTGATTTGTACATATTCGGTTACTAGTGGTGCCAAATCAGCTACTTTTTGTTTATTTTCCAGCTGTTGTTTTTCTTGTGTAGCTATTTCAGCCGCTGGCGCAACTAAAAGAATATTATTATCTAAACGCTTATCCAGGCCTTTAACTTTCAGTACTGTATCCAGCGCTTGCTCCCACGGTACGCCATCCAATCGTAATGTAATATTACCGCCAACTGAGTCGGTTGTGACTAAGTTTAATTTATTAAAATCGGCAATTAACTGTAATACCGTTCTAACTGGAACATCTTGAAAATTGAGTGAAATTGGTTTTCCTTTGTATTTTTTTGGAGCGTCAGCTTTAGTTGTGCGTAGTGGAGGGCTAACTTCAACAATGAATAAGTTACCGGATTGATCGTACTTATAATCAAATTTACCTTTAATGCCGAGATCAAAGGTTACATTACTTTTATTTTGCTTGATATCTACGTTGTAGACCGGTGTATTAAAGTCAGCAACATCCATTAAGGCCAATAAATCCGGTTTAATTGCCGTTGCATTAAAAGAAGCGATCACATGATCACCTCTGGTACTAACTTCAACCGCTGCCGCACTATTTTGTAAATTAATTAGTAACTGGCCTTGTCCATTTTTACCTCTGCGAAAATCAACGTGTTCAATACTATTAATCACACCCGATGTGCTTTTCAACGAATTATTGTCGGTTGTTGTATTGTTTGTTGATGTCGCAGCAAGTTTATTGTTTGACATGGCTTGCGTTTTAGCATCATTAGACAAGGATTGCCCCAAAGTGACAGATATATGGGAACCATCTTGTTTAATGCGATAAGGCATCAAGCGTTCGAGATTGACCGAAACATCTAAGCCTGCATTTTTAGGTTTGACTTGAATATCTTGAATACCTAAACGTTCGAT
>CAIZDF010000316.1 GCA_903931645.1 uncultured Tolumonas sp. | reverse complement strand
TGATAAATAGCTTTAAGTTCGTTTATTTTGGAATTTAATTGCGCATTTGTAGTGTTTAAATGCAACAAGTAGGATGTGATGGCTCTGTTCAACCCGGTAGTTAATAATCACAGTTGCATGACAAATTGATCGCTCTGCTGTGGACTGCGTACTGCTGAGTATAGTCAACAAATCGCAATATGAGCCCGATGCATGGCATCTTTGAATTTCGATAACCGCTTCATTCACGAACTACCGGGCGATCCGCTGACAGTAAATCAAACCCGGCAGGTCAACGCAGCATTCTGGTCAACCGTTACACCAACGCCGGTACCACAACCCCAACTGATCGCCAGCTCTGCCGAGGTGGCGGCGTTACTGGGTCTGACACCCGCTGATTTACAACAACCCGAGTGGGTAGCGGCTTTATCGGGTAATGAATTATTAGAAGGGATGTCTCCCTCTGCTACTTGCTATGGCGGCCATCAGTTTGGGCAGTGGGCGGGGCAGTTAGGTGATGGTCGCGCGATAAGTTTGGGTGAGTTACTGCATGATCAGCAACGGTGGGAGTTGCAACTGAAAGGAGCAGGGCCGACACCTTATTCACGTCGTGCCGATGGCCGTGCCGTATTACGCTCATCAATTCGTGAATTTCTTTGCAGTGAAGCGATGTTTCATTTGGGTGTTCCCACCACGCGTGCGCTGAGTCTGGTGTTAACGGGCGATGCTATTTGGCGCGATATGTTTTACGACGGCAATCCGAAAGCAGAACCGGGCGCGATAGTCTGCCGGGTGGCGCCTTCTTTTATCCGCTTTGGCCATTTCCAGTTGCCGGCGATGCGTGGTGAACTCAGCCAGTTAAATCAACTTATCGATTTCACCATCGATCGTGATTTTCCACATCTGTTAGCTGAACCGGCGGAACAACGTCGTGCACTGTGGTTTCGGGAGATCTGCCGTACCACGGCAAAATTGATGGTGGAATGGACTCGCGTTGGTTTTGTGCATGGGGTCATGAATACCGACAACATGTCGATTCTTGGGTTAACCATCGATTATGGCCCGTATGGTTGGGTGGATAATTTCGATCTGCACTGGACTCCCAATACCACCGATGCTGAGGGCTTGCGTTACTGCTTTGGCCGGCAACCGGCGATCGCACGCTGGAACCTACAACGGCTTGCGGAAGCATTAGCGACAGTGATTCCCGATCAGACTATTTTCTCGGAAGGCATGACTGAGTTTGATGAAGTCTTTGCGCTGAAAATGGGCAACATGCTGGCAGCGAAATTAGGCTGGCAGCAGTGGCGGTCGGAAGACAGTGAATTGGTTAACCGGTTGTTTGATTTGTTGCAGCAAGTCGAAGTGGATATGACGTTGTTTTTCCGTCTACTAGCACATATTGATGTGTACGCACCGGATTTATCTCTGCTGGCGGAGGCTTTTTATCGCGATGATCTGTGGAACCAATATCAACCGGCTTGCTCGCAATGGCTAAATGATTACTGTGCTCGGGTATTAGCGGAAGGAGAGTTGCCAGTCGATCGTGTGGCTCACATGGAGGAGGTCAACCCGCTCTATGTGTTGCGCAATTATCTGGCGCAACAGGTTATTGATGCGGCTGAACAAGGGGATTATCAGCCGATCGCG
>CAIZDF010000315.1 GCA_903931645.1 uncultured Tolumonas sp. | reverse complement strand
TTGGAGCGGGAAACGAGACTCGAACTCGCGACCCTAACCTTGGCAAGGTTATGCTCTACCAACTGAGCTATTCCCGCTCGGAATATGCGGTGAATTCTATATATATCTGACTGATAGTCAACACCATTTAGCATTCTTGCGTTTGTTCGGCGATTTTTTATTCAAAACGTTATAAAGCGTTTTTTAATAGCTCAGGTTTAGCTGCTTTCAGGTATTGCATCATGGAATAAAAGGTCAAAATAACAGCAATGTACAACAAAACATAAGCAAGCCAGATCATCCAAATATTGTATTGCCAGATCAGCCCTGTTAACGACATCATCTGAATGGTTGTTTTCCATTTTCCAGCCATACCTACGGCAACAGAAGCGCGTTTACCTAACTCCGCCATCCATTCCCGTAATGCAGAAATTAATATTTCACGGCCAATCATAATAATGGCCGGGATCGTGACGAAAATAGAACTGTAATGCTCAACAATAAGCACTAACGCGGTTGCAACCATGACTTTATCGGCTACGGGATCAAGGAAGGCTCCAAAAGGAGTTGTTTGATTTAATTTTCTGGCTAAATAACCATCAAACCAATCTGTAACTGCCGCAAGAACAAAAAAGACGGCAGCGGCAAAGTAACTCCACTCTACAGGAAAATAGAAAACGATAACAAAAACAGGAATTAGAACGAGACGAAATAGAGTTAACAGGTTTGGTATATTCAGCATGATCCGCTATCCAGATGATTTTTAATGTAAGGTATCATAAATGACACGGGCTAAGGCAGGGCTAATGCCGGGTACTTTTGTCAATTCATCAGGTGTTGCTTTAATTATCTCCTGCATACCACCTAAATACTTTAATAGCATCTGCCGGCGTTTACTTCCAACGCCAGGAATTCCTTCCAGTAAACTTTCGGTTCTTTTCTTATTTCTGCGTTGTCGGTGACCTGTGATCGCGAAACGGTGTGATTCATCACGAATATGCTGTATCAAGTGCAACGCCGGCATATCAGCCGGTAAGTGAATTTCTTCGTGGGTTTGGCCGAAAATGAGTGTTTCTAAGCCCGGTTTTCTTGATTCGCCTTTAGCAATACCGATAAGTTGCGGTTGCTTTTGATTAGACAGCGATGGTAGTTCGCTTAATACAGATTCTGCTTGGCGTAATTGCCCTAAACCACCGTCAATAAATAAGATGTCTGGAATTTTGTCAGCATCTTGTTGTTTATTAAAACGTCGGTAAATAACTTGCTTCATCGCTGCATAATCATCGCCAGGAGTGATGCCCTCAATATTATAGAGACGATATTCGCTATTTTTAGGGCCTTCCCGGTCAAACACGACGCAGGAAGCCACAGTAGCTTCACCCTGCGTATGAGAAATATCAAAACATTCCATCCGCTGAATTGGGGTCGTGATACTCAAAACCTCCTGCAACTGCCGGAAGCGTTGTTCAACAGTCGTTTTATGCGATAGCTTACTGTTCAGTGCCGCCTCAGCATTTGTCGTTGCTAACTGGCAATAACGAGCGCGCTCACTTCTTGTTTTACTGGTGATTCTTACTTTTACACCTGCGATTTGGCTTAGCATTTCTGATAAACCATCTTCATCTTCCAATTCATTATCAAGCAGAATTTCTTTTGGTAATGATTTGCCCGAGATATCAGAAAGATAAAATTGTTGAACAAAAGCATAAAGTAATTCGGATATGTCGCTATCGATTGGCAGGGAAGGGAAATAGTTTCGACTGCCG
>CAIZDF010000314.1 GCA_903931645.1 uncultured Tolumonas sp. | reverse complement strand
GTTATGCCGAAACCCAAGACCGTACCATTATCCAATTGGCTGAGCAGGAGCTGATCACTGGATGGACAATAGACTGGCAAGCAGCTGATTGGTTGGTGCCGGGCGGTGCATGGAGTTACAGCAACAAAGCACCGATGGATATCATTACGGAACTGGCCCAAGCGGCAGGGGCCTTTGTGATGCCTGATCGCGTAAACCGTCACATGACCATATTACCAAAATATAAGACGGCACCCTGGCATTTAGATGGTGTGTTGGCTGATGTTCAAATACCAGCTGACATCATGATCAATCGGGGTCGTAAGCGGGAATATGGCACGAATGCGAATGGGGTATGGCTAACCGGTGGTAATGCAGGTATCACCGCACGAGTTAAACGTACCGGCACCGGAGCAGAACGACTGCTGGCTGATATCACTAATCCATTGATGACCCATGTTGATGGCGCCAGAGCATTAGGCACCAAACTGCTGGCAGAGAGTTTGAATCGCAGCATCGATACCATTGAGCTGCCGATATCCAGCACCGACACCGGCTTGATATTACCCGGCATGATATTGGATATCCCTGACGGGAAATCGTATGCCAGAGGGTTTAAAGCCACAGCACAGAAGAACAGCGACCACAAACTGGTCATTCGTCAAAGCATTGATATCGAGCGGCCAATAATTGTTTAAGGAGCGTTTATGCCAAATCTGTTTAAACAGTTTGTAGCGTTATTGCCAGAAAAAGACCAACGGAATATAGGTGAGGTGACGGCTGTTAATGCAACAGCTAACACTACGACTCTTTCTACATTTGGCGGTGGATCTATCGTTGTTGTGGGTACAGGTGTTGCGATAGGTGATAAGGCGTTCTTTAAAGGGGGATTGCTTGAGGGAACTGCACCTAACCTTCCGGTTTATGAAATTGATGTGTGATTCTGATGTTTCTTAAACTGTCATTTACACGCCACTTAAATTGTCAGCTTTCTATGTTCTGCCTTATGACAATATCGGCGAATCCTTATGACGTTTTTCGCGGCGGGCTACATGATGACAAACGTAATCGCATGCGTCATGAGTGTTACTCCTGAGTGTAAGTTGATACTGCACCAGATCCTTTCTGGTGTGACAGATTCACCTTAGAGCAGTGTTTTCAGAAATAACATTTCAAATCCAGTGAGAGGTTGTATGGCGCAATAAGCGGTCATTATCCGTGATAAAGCGGTTTTGCGATTTAAGGAATATTTAAACTCTGTTTAAGCGGTTTGAGATAACGGCGGCTGACCGGTATGCGCTGTTGGGCTCGGGTGATCACTTCCGCACTGCCATTTTCCAACAACTGAATTTCGGCCACTTGATCGGGGTTGATCATGTATTGTCGATGACAACGCAAGAATGGTGTTTTTTCTTCCAGCGTGCGCATGGTCAATTGTGTAACACCAGCTTGTTTGGCGCTGAACACATGCACGCCAGCCAAATCACTGTGGATGTATTCCACCTCAGTCAGTGGCACTAAAAAAATACGGTTGTGGCCACAACAGGGAATAGAACGCAGCGGTGCTAAGTCGGCTAATGGTTGATATGACGGTGGCGCTAACTCTTTGCGTAAACGACCCAATGTCTTTTCCAAACGAGTTGGCTCTATGGGTTTCAGCAAATAATCAAATGTATTTTCTTCAAACGCTTTCAACGCAAATTCATCATAAGCGGTAATAAAGACAATGGCAGGCAAGTGCTCGGGATCAAGCATGCTGACCATTTCCAGCCCACTGATGCGGGGCATCTGTATATCTAAAAACACCACATCCGGGCGGAGTTTATGAATGGCCGGAATTGCTTCCAGTGCATTGCTACATTCGCCGATGATCTCCAGTTCAGTCTCATTTTTCCGCGTATAACTTTCCAGAATACTGCGTAGCTCTTCTCTGGCTGGTAATTCATCATCGACAATGATCACTCGCAACATGGTTTAACCTCAGTAAACGGCAAATTAATAATGACTTGAGTGACAATATCGGGCTGACACTGCACCTGTACACCGAACTGGTCGCCATAATGGGCCTTTATGCGGCGATCGACCAGATCCATGCCTAAGCCATTACTGTGTTCATTTTTATCGGGCGCAGCAGGGGCATTAAATAACCCTGCGTCATCTTCTACCACTAAATGCCAGCCATCATTGTTAGGCTGGCCGGAAATGGTCACTGTGCCACCATTTATTGTTTGAGAAATGCCGTGCTTTATCGCATTTTCTACAATCGGTTGCAGTGAGAAGGCCGGCAGATTCTGATTTAACAGTGAATCATCAACCTGAAACAAGACTTTTAGCCGATCAGGAAATCGGGCCAGCTCGATCTGTAAATAACTGTTTACGTGTTCTAATTCCTCTTTCAGTGTTACTTCCTCGGTACCTCGTCGTAGATTTTTCCGAAAGAATAACGACAAATGTTGGACAAGCTGCCGCGCATGTTCCGGATCGCGGCGTATCACCGAACCCAGCGTGTTCAAGGCGTTAAACAGAAAATGAGGGTTTACTTGAGCGTGG
>CAIZDF010000313.1 GCA_903931645.1 uncultured Tolumonas sp. | reverse complement strand
TTTAATTATGGATATATATCACAGATTTTTAATAAACAACCTTGTCATTGGTTGTATGTAACGCAGTTTAACTGAAATTTATAAAAGGAGTAAAGTTTTAGGTAAACCGTTTTCATAGGCATTAATTGCTGGATTTTGTGCCTTTTTTTAGTGCGAAAGGCTAATGTTGTATTAGTGTTATAAATAATTAAACATATTTGCAACAATGTTACATTTTATTTTAATTTACTTCATATTATTTCAAATTGGTATTTGTTTACTCTTTATAATTTATTTGTTGATTCTAAATTTTATTAAAACTGAACAGGGTTTCAGATAACAACCAATCTGATCGAAGATCACAAAGTTACAGATGAAACCTTTATAGTTGAATACGAACACATGTTTTGGATCTAAACTTAACCGAGATAACCAGTTTGCAGTTTTCTGGGTAAGGTATTTGAAATGACAAAGTGTAAAGATATAGAATTAAGTTACGATCTGGACAGTATGACGCCAGTTGAAGAACAACTGTTCTGGTATGAATTTGAAACCATGCTAGTCCGTGCTCGTGATGGCAGTGGTATGCAACTGTCAAAAGTGAACATCATCAACAATTCAGTAACTCTTGGGTCTGAAGCTGAAATTACTCTGCATTAAGCATTAACCCGGCAATGGTGGCTTGCTGGCAACGTGTAATCGTTGTTACGTCTACTTCTATTTAGCTTTTGATCAGCCCACAAACTGCGTAACCAAACCTCAGCTATTAATCATAATGCACTCCTTCTTACCTAGCGGTCATGTCTTGCTTATCGTTTATTTATTCAAATGAATTAAAAAATGCGCAAGGTCGGAGGCCTTAATCAAAAGACTGTGAGATGTCGCAAGGGCGATAGCCTTCAAATCAGCTATACCTAAATATAATTGTAAATAGATCAGCAGCTTTCAAAGGAGTACGTGGATGGCGGTAGAAAATCCATGCGTGGTGATGATCATTGCAGATGAATCACAGCAGCAATGGTTATACGCGTTACTGAGTCATTACTATCGCGTGCTCACTACCTTACCGACTGATGGTGATATTCAGCATGCCGATCTCTATTTGTTTGATGAATCATCACTTAACGCACATCAGGCGTGGTTAAGTGTCTGGCGAAAACCGGTACAACCTGATTCACCATCCGTTTTATTGTTGAGCGACAAGCAGCAGGCGACCCTGGCAGCTGAATTTGAACACTTGGTGGATGAAGTGTTGCCTGCTGATATTGAAGCCGAGCAATTAAGGGAACATATCAGTCAATGGCTGCTGCTGAGAGAAAGTGTGCTGGTTTGGCAACGAGCGTCGAACAGCCGTCAGACACTGAATGAACCGCTGGTTCATCCGGCATCCGGGCTGAATTGCCCGCTACCACAACAAGCCAACTCCGAGAATAATTTGCCACACACTGAGTTATTGCCTGAGTTGGAATCAACGTTAATGACCTTGTTGTTTGAAACTTCCTCACAGGGCATGTTTGTTTGCGATATGGAAGGGTGTTTACTCGCTGTTAATCCTGCATTTTCGACGATTGTGGGTTACCGATGTGAAGAGTTACTGGGCGCTAAACCTGATTTTCTGATCCCACTGCGTGGGCACGATGAATATTTCCGGGAATTTCGCCGTCGGATATATAAACAGAACGGCTGGGATGGTGAATTATCCGCCCGGCGTAAAGATGGTGATATTTTCCCTTTGTGGTTGACCCTGCGTTTCCAGCCTAGTCAGCCGGAAATTATTGAAAATGTAAAAGAGGGATATTACATCGGCATCATCACCGATTTGAGTGTTAGCCGAATGCTGGAAGACAGTGTTTTACAGTTATCCCGTACAGATTCGCTGTCTGAGCTCAATCGTGTGTTGCTGGAAGATCGTTTATCGTTGACCATTCGTCAGGCTGAACGTCAGCAGCAAATCGTAGCTGTTTTGTATATCAACCTACGCCGTTTTCGCATGGTGAATGATCGCTTTAGTTACGCCATCGGAGACTGGGTGCTCATGGCACAATTGCAGCGTTTACGTAATCTGGTTGGAAACAAAGGATTAGTGTGTCGTTTGTTCGCAAACAACTATGTAGTTGTTATGTCAGAGCTGGATGATCTGGCGCCGGTCCAAGTGCTGGCTGAGCAAATTGTAGAGCAACTATCGCAACCGTTGTTTTATGACAATAAAGAAATTATCAGCCAACCCGTCGTGGGCATTAGTGATTATCCATCACATGGGCAAACAGCGGTTGAATTGATCCATAACGCAGACAGTGCCATGGACTGTTGTCGTCGTGATGGTGCCTGCAATGTGCAATTATTCACAGAGGATTTACATTCCAACTTACAGCAACGTCTGGATTTAGAAAAAGAACTCAAACAAGCCTTACAGCGAAATGAATTTTTTCTGGAATATCAACCACAGCTCAATCTGCAAACCGGTGATATTAAAAGTGTCGAAGCCTTGATCCGTTGGAATTCACCACGAGGCGTATTACAACCCAAAAATTTTATTCCCTTTGCGGAAGAGTGTGATTTGATTATTCCCATCAGTAACTGGGTTATACGTGAGGCCTGTAAACAAGGTGCAGAGTGGGTACAACAAGGGCTGCAACTCACTATTGCGGTGAACCTTTCTGCATCACATTTCCAGAATGAAAAATTGGTTGATCAGATCAGCAATGCCATACAAGACAGTGGTTTTCCGGTTCGGCTATTGGAATTGGAAGTGACGGAAAGCTGCATTATGCAGGAAGTCAGTAATACCGTTACGACGTTAAATGCACTGAAAAAACTGGGCGTATCGGTATCGGTTGATGATTTCGGCACAGGTTACTCCAGCTTAAGTTATCTCAAATTATTCCCACTCGATAAGCTCAAGATTGATCAATCGTTTATCTGTGATTTATCCAGTAGTAACAGCGATGCGGTTATTGTCCGAGCCATTATTGCGCTGGGCCATGCGATGGGT
>CAIZDF010000312.1 GCA_903931645.1 uncultured Tolumonas sp. | reverse complement strand
TTTGCGAATGTTCGCGCTGAGTGCTCGTGAGATCATCATGCTGTCTTCAATCAAAAGAATTTTATTCATAGCGTGCGCATACTGCCATTGTAAAAACATCATTAGGTTTAAGTATAAACGCAACAGACTGATGCTGTTTACTCTGGGCTTTTGATTCTGTGGTAAATAACAATTTGTTTGGCGTAATTAGCCGCGTGATGAAGGAAAAAACAAAGAATGAAACATATTGGGGAAGATTACGGAACAGAAAAATACGAGAATTTCTGTTCCGCAGTCATATTATTTATGACGTTCTTTCAGGCAGTTAACCACATCGGCCAGTTTCAGACCTTCGTTTTGCAGCAAGACAGTCAGGTGATACAGCAAATCGGCTGATTCATTGATCAATTCTTCGCGATCTTTTGCCATTGCGGCCAGTGCAACTTCAACACCTTCTTCGCCTACTTTCTGCGCAATACGTTTGGTGCCTTTAGCATACAAGCTCGCAGTATAACTGGATGAAGGATCGGCATCTTTACGACCTGCTAGGATCTGCTCCAACTCAGCTAAAAAGCCCAGTGGCAGCGCTGGGTGCTCATCAAAACAGGATGGGCAACCACGGTGGCAAGTTGGGCCAATCGGGTTAGCAGCAACCAGCAGACTGTCATTGTCGCAGTCGGTGGTAATAGCACGCAGTTGCAGCACGTGACCAGAGGTTTCGCCTTTAGTCCATAGACGGTTTTTGCTGCGACTAAAGAACGTCACATGGCCTGTTTCCAGCGTTTTATCCAGCGCTTCGCGGGTCATATAACCCTGCATCAATACCTGACCGGTATGCACATGCTGCACAATCGCTGGGATCATACCGCCAGTTTTTTCCCAATCCAGACGAGTTGGGTCAACAGTAATTAAATCAGTCACGGATCTGCACTCCTTCGTTACGCAGATAAGCTTTTAATTCAGGGATCGGAATAATTCCCTTATGAAATACGGAAGCAGCCAGTGCACCATCAACATCAGCGATCTGGAAAGCATCACGGAAGTGTACCATTTCTCCGGCACCACCTGAGGCGATCAACGGCACTTTGCAAAGATCACGGATCAGTTTCAGCTGCGTTAAATCGTAGCCTTGACGCACGCCATCCTGGTTCATCATATTCAGCACGATCTCACCGGCACCGCGTTTCTGCACTTCCACAACCCAATCTGGCGTTGTCCATTTAGTAATACGGGTGCGGGTTTCATCGCCGGTGTATTGCTTAACCTGATATTGGCCAGTAGCAGCATCAAAATAGGAGTCGATACCAACAACGATACATTGCACACCAAAACGATCGGCCAGTTCGGTGATCAGTTCAGGGTTAGCCAACGCAGGGGAATTGATCGAAACTTTGTCCGCGCCAAATTCCAAAATGCGTTTCGCGTCTTCAACCGATTTAATGCCGCCAGCGACACAAAAGGGAATGTCGATCACTTCAGCAACACGGCTGACCCAACTTTTATCCACTACACGGGCATCAGAAGAGGCAGTGATATCATAAAACACCAACTCATCCGCACCTTCGTCGGCATAACGTTTGGCCAGTGGCACGATATCG
>CAIZDF010000311.1 GCA_903931645.1 uncultured Tolumonas sp. | reverse complement strand
TCAGTCAAACAAATAACTGATTAAAGCATATAACAAAAAAGCACGCAGCTTTGTTGGCTGCGTGCTTTTTTAAGAAATTTGGTGCGAAAGGAGGGACTCGAACCCTCACACCCGAAGGCACTAACACCTGAAGCTAGCGCGTCTACCAATTCCGCCACCTTCGCATCTGGCCGGCATTCTACCGGTTCCAGAAAACACGTCAACTATCAACCATAAGAAAAACAGAGAAATTGGTCAGATCGCTCTGTTTTTCATCAGTTAATTAGTGCCAACCTAACGCATTACGATACATGTCTTCATAACCATGTACGGAATCTGACCATAAATAGCGAGTCAGCATGGCATTACGTTGTACTCGGCGAAACTCCTGAGGATCCTGAACATAGAACAGTAGTGCCCGTCGTAATATATTCAACAAGTCATTGGGTTCTGGATCTTCAAAAACAAAACCGGTTGCTTTCGCCGGATCCTGATCATAATCAGTCACTGTATCTTTCAATCCACCGACGGCACGAACGATAGGTAAAGTACCGTAAGCCAGGCTGTACATCTGATTTAAACCACAAGGTTCGAATTGAGATGGCATCATGAAGAAATCACTACCAGCTTCAACCAGATGCGCCAATTCGTTGCTATGAGCATTGATAAAGACAAATTTCTGAGGGAATTGCTGAGCGATAGCTTCCAGACGCTGTGCCAGAACCGGATCGCCAGATCCAACAATAATGACCTGAACATGGTGAACCAAAAATTTAGCCAAAATAGGCAATAAATAATGGATACCTTTTTGTTCTGTCAGACGACATACCATCCCAAAAACAGGCAGATCACAAACCGGCAGATTGGCTCGTTGTTGTAACTGGCGTTTGCACTCAATCTTACCTTGCAGGTCATCAACATGATATTTGGCTGGGAGCAGCTGATCTGTCGCCGGATCCCAATCGTTATAATCACATCCGTTGATAATCCCGCATATATCAGCCGCACGATCTTGGAAGTGTTTCGCCATACCATGTCCACCAAGGTAGGACATAAGCTCTTTAGCGTACGTAGGGCTAACGGAATTTATCTTGTCTGCGTATAAAACTGCGCATTTCAAGAAGTTAATGTAGTAAGGACCCTGATAAATTGATTCGTTATGTGCATTCCTAATTTCTGGTAATGCCCATAACTGACCTCGTTCACAAATCCCCTGAAATGCGCCATTGTGAATGGTAATGACACTTTTCGTTTGCGCAAAAAATGGATTTTGACCAAATCGCGTTTTTAGCAACATAGGCACTAGTGCGGTATGCCAATCATTGCAATGCACAATGTCAGGTCTGAACCCGAGTTGTTCCGTAGCTTGTAAGGTCACCGCTGAGAAAAAAGCAAAGCGTTCACCATTATCTGCATAGGCATTATTATTTTCACCATACAGGCTTGGTCGCTCAAAATAATGTTTATTCTCAACAAGATATAAAGGAATATCTGCTAAATATAATTGGCGTATTTCATAGGGTACATCAACATATTGGGGTTCTGTAGATAAGACCCCAGAAGTTATAATTGAACCCTGTTCGCGTTGTGATATTGCGCTATAACCTGGAATGATGATCCTGACATCATGACCTGCGCGTTTTAACTCCAAAGGGAGAGCCTTGGCCACATCAGCCAATCCTCCGGTTTTAACAAAGCTTTCAACTTCTGACGCAATAAACAGTATATTCATTTATCAAAAACCAACTCTGGCCCCTTTCGGGATGACAACAATACCGCCTTCAGACACTGTAAAGCGCTGGCGATCATAGGCAAGATTTTCTCCGATCACAGTACCAGGGGCTATTTCAACCTGTTTATCAATGATCGCTCGACGAATTTTACAACCCTCTCCAATTTTCGCATCTCCCAAAAATATCGATTCACTTATTTCTGAACCTGAGGCTATGTTGCAACGAAATCCGAGAATACTGCGATTAATGCGAGCTCCTTGAATATAACAGCCAGCCGAAACCAGCGATTGAGAAACGTTTGTTTTATAGACTGCAGTATCAATAAATGTCGCTGGCGGTAACGGTGGATAGAATGTATGCAATGGCCATTTACGGTTATACAGTGAAAATGGCGGGTTATCGCTGACTAAATCCATATGTGATTGCCAGTAAGAGTCAATAGTACCCACATCACGCCAGTACGGCGGCTTGCCGTCGGTTGTCCCCACGCAGCTTTGATCAAAACTTTGCGCAAATACGCGATATTTTTCAACC
>CAIZDF010000310.1 GCA_903931645.1 uncultured Tolumonas sp. | reverse complement strand
TG
Source organism: uncultured Tolumonas sp. (assembly GCA_903931645.1). Lineage (GTDB taxonomy): Bacteria > Pseudomonadota > Gammaproteobacteria > Enterobacterales > Aeromonadaceae > Tolumonas. The sequence goes on along the minus strand of CAIZDF010000310.1, from coordinate 2,498 downwards.
CACCGCATGTGCTTCACGGGCATAGGTATTGGCTTCTTTTAACAGCGAATCGGCTTCTACAAACTGCCCTTGTTTGGCCTGATGTAAGGCTTCAAAACAGAGGCTGCGTGACTGACCGGCATTCACGATGATGCCCATAACTGCTTCTTCTAAATCCATCATTTTTTGTTCCTTAAAAACCGTTATTGCGGGAGACATCGGCGAACCATTCGCCACTCTTTTTCACCGTGCGTTTTTGCGTCGCCAGATCGAGTTGCACAAAACCGTAGCGGTTTTTATAGGCGTTGCTCCACGACCAGTTATCGATAAAGGTCCACAGGTGATAGCCCTTACAAGCGCAGTTTTCGCTGATGCCGCGGTGTAACCATTGCAGGTGGTTGCGGATAAAATCGATGCGATAGGCATCCTGGATCTGACCATCAACGAGGAATTTCTCTTCCCCTTCGACACCCATACCGTTTTCCGAAATGTAAGAAGGAATATTGCCGTAGTTGTCGCGCAGGTTGGTCAGAATGTCGTAGATCCCTTTTTCGTAGATCTCCCAACCGCGGTGCGGATTCATCTTACGACCGGGCATTTCGTAATAATCGAAGAACCATTCCGGCATAAACGGGCTGCCGGGGTTTACGGCATTAGCACGCGCCTTCACACGGCGAGGCTTGTAATAATTCACACCCAGTAAATCGACTTTACCTTGTGCCAGCAGTTCGGCATCACCGGCTTCACAATGCGGCAACTGATCGTATTGTTTGAGCAGTTCCACCAATTCTGCCGGGTATTCGCCTTTCACTGCCGGGTCGAGAAAGCTGCGGTTAAAGAACAGATCGGCAATCTTCGACGCCTGTAAATCCGCCGGATGTTGCGAGCGCGGGTAAGACGGCGTCAGGTTCAGCACGATGCCGATCTGACCTTCCAGTTGCAGAGCGCGGTAACGTTGTACGGCTTTCGCGTGCGCCAGCATAGTGTGATAAGCCACGGTAGCGGCACGACGGAAATCAACCACGTTCGGGTAATGGAAGTCATACAGGTAACCACCTTCCACGGGCACGATCGGCTCATTAAAGGTGAACCAGAATTTCACTTTGCCGCCAAACAGACGGAAACAGGTTTCCGCAAAATCGGCGTAAGCATCAACCACTTCACGACTTTCCCAACCGCCTTTTTCCTGCATACACATCGGCATGTCGAAATGGAACAGATTGATAAAAGGCTCAATGCCATTGGCTAACAGCTCATCCAGCATGTCGTTATAAAATTTGACCGCTAACGGATTCACGTCACCTGTGCCATTGGGAATTAAACGTGCCCAGGCAATGGAGGTGCGGAAAGTGTTGTGATTCAGTTGTTTCATCAGCTGAATATCACTGCGGAAATTGTCGTAAAACGTCGAGGTTTCTTGCGGGCCAACCTGATTAAAAAAACGGTTAGGCGATTCGTCAAACCACTGATCCCAGATGGTCGGTGATTTGCCATCACGCAGGGTGGCACCTTCAGATTGTGGACCGGACGAGGCGCTGCCCCACCAGAAATTTTCCGGAAATTGGTATTTCATCATTATTATCTCGTTTCAAAACTTAGACGCTATGCAGATAGCGAATACAGATAGAGGGTGCAGATGACAGGGGGGCTGCCATCTGCACGAGGTAACAAGGTGTTATGCAGTCACAGGTTGGCCAGCGTGTGCTTCAGCGGCCGTTTCTTCTTCCTGTTTCAGCAGGGTACGTTCGTACGCTTTCAGGAATGGGTAATACATCACCGCCGACATCGCCATACATACCAGACACATGATCACCGGGCTAAAGGCCCAGTTGGCAGCCCAGGATGCACCCAGTGGTGCCGGGCTGGTCCACGGTGTCAGTGACACGACGCGCGCCACTAAACCCATGCTGGTGGCAACATAAGCCAGCACCGCATTGACCATTGGCACCAGAATGAACGGCAGGAAAAACACCGGATTCATCACGATTGGCGCACCGAACAGGATCGGTTCGTTGATGTTAAACAGGCCTGGTACCACGCCCATTTTGCCAATGGTGCGCAAGTGAATGGCTTTACTGCGCAGCAGCAGGAAGGCCAGTGGCAGGGTTGAACCAACACCACCGATCAGCAGATAGTGATCCCAGAAACCTTGCAGATAGATATGGGTTAATTCACCACCGGAAGCCAGCGCTGCTTGGTTTTCTGCCAGATTGGCCATCCAGAATGGGTTCATGATACCGGTGACAATCAAGGCGCCGTGAATACCGGCAAACCACAAAACCTGACAGATAAACAAAGAGATCAGAATGGCTGGCAAACTGTCAGAGGCAGATACCAATGGTTTCACCAGCGACATGATCGCTTGTGGCAGGATCATGCCGGTTTCGCTTTCGATGAACAGATTCAGCGGGTGCAGCGTCAGAATGATCACTAATACCGGGATCAGCACTTCAAATGAACGTGCGACACCAGTTGGCACTTGTTCTGGCAGACGGATGGTGATGTTTTTACGTTTCAGG
>CAIZDF010000309.1 GCA_903931645.1 uncultured Tolumonas sp. | reverse complement strand
TAAACCAGGCGGAATGGTTACATCAAATTTACACCAAGGCGGCCCCTAATTTTACTGGCCGAGCTACGGTGCCAGTTTTATGGGATAAAAAGACGCAAACCATCGTCAATAATGAGTCTGCCGATATTATCCGTATGCTGAATAGTGGGTTTGGTTCGCTGGCATCATCTTCAATTGATTTATATCCCGATCAGCTGAAAGATGAAATTGATGAATTGAATGCTGATGTATATGTAAAATTGAATAACGGTGTATATCGGGCTGGTTTTGCAACGACACAAGAGAGTTATCAAGAGGCTTTTCAAGATGTATTCAGCATGTTGAATACGCTTGAACAAAGACTTAATGATGATCGTCGTTTTCTCTGTGGTGATGTATTAACAGAAGCGGATATTCGCTTATTTGTCACACTGATCCGATTTGATGTCGCATACCACGGGTTATTTAAATGTAACCTGCGTCAGTTAAGGGAATATCCTTTACTTTCGCGTTATGTAAAACAAATGTTAGACATACCGGGTATTCGCGAAACCGTGAATATTAATCATATCAAACAAGGTTACTATTCGATTAAGGCGCTTAATCCAAAAGGGATCGTGCCGGTAGGGCCTGATATGAGCGAATATGGCTTTTAAGGAAGCAAAGAGATGACCAAACAAGTTGTAATTTTATTGCACGGTGTAGGAAGTAATGGTGATGACCTGCAAGCGCTGGCTCGCTATTGGGTGCAGGAATTACCAGACACCCTCTTTCTTTCTCCCAATGCGCCATTTCGTTTCGATCAAGGTTTTGGTTACCAGTGGTTTAGTGTGAATGGGATAACACCTGAAACGCGTGCTGCACGTATTGTCTCTGCCCGATCAGAGTTTGACTCAACTATTAATCGTCTTTTTAGTGAGCATGCTATTAACCCTGATCTTGATCGTGTGGTGTTTGTCGGTTTTTCCCAAGGCACGATTATGGCGTTAGATGCGCTGGTTAGTGCTCGATTCCCGCTGGCGGGTGTGGTGGCATATTCTGGTCGATTAGCATCACCAGAACCATTTATCAAATCAGAAAAGGCTACGCCCGTGATTCTGATTCATGGGAAAAATGACCCGGTGATCCCTTATATGGAAAGCGAAGCCGCCGCGAATAAGTTGATTGAACTTGGGTTTGATGTTCAAACTCATTATGAATCTGGTGCCGTACATACCATCACTAATGCTGGTGTTGCTCTGGCTTTGACGTTTATTAAGCAATGCTTTTCATAAAAGCAGCATTGATAATTTGCCCTGTAGTTTTAATCAGAAACAAGATCCGTTGTTTCTGATTTTTTTATAAAAAATCATATCTTTCCGGCATGTAATTCACAGTTGAACGTCTATTACTTTACTGTTTGCATCTCGGGGCTACTGATAATTTTCTCGATTTTAAATGCTGCATTAGCCAGCCATTCATTACTAATCGCGCGATAAGCGTCCATATCATCACAACGAAGTCGTAGCATGTAATCAAACGGCCCACTGACAAGCCAGCACGATCATATATCGGGGCGTTGTTTTATCTCAGCTTCAAACGCAACTTGGGCTGCGCGGCCACTTTGGCTTGCCAATGCCACGTGCAACTGTAAGACAATCCCCGTAGCGCGTTCGGTCTCTTCTTCTATCAAAGCCGCATAACCACGAATAATACCCGCGCGTTCCAATTTTCTAACACGCTCCTGACATGGGCGAGGGGTTAGATGGATCAGCTCAGCTAATTTTTGGTAGCTGATCCGGCCATCGATTTTTAGTATCTCGATGATCTTGTGGTCTATCCGATCCAGCTTGAAGTGAGCGGTTGTCACGGTTGTTACCTTAAACGAATTCGCGGATGGCAGTAAAATACAGCGGAATCCGCTGTTTGTAGATGTTTTTTGACGGAAATCATTCCTCTGCTTGGCCGATTACAGCCGGAATCGCGATCTCAATATCTGCAAAATAGTCTGTATCGTTTTGGTTATCCGAGAGTAAATCATGCAGACAACGCAACACCTATTGATGATTCGACCTAGTCGGTTTGAATGTAACATTCAGACGACCTCAAGTAATGCATTTCAAAAGCCAAGTAATGATCCTATTGCAGCGCAGACGGCTGCGTTACAG
>CAIZDF010000308.1 GCA_903931645.1 uncultured Tolumonas sp. | reverse complement strand
GCCGGCATTGTGTGAACTAAGTCCGGCATTGGAATAATGTAATGCCTGTATGCCAATGGTATGCCGTTGATAAAAACGCACACCAATGCCCAGTCGATCTTCGAAATTCACGCTGGAACCCAGCTCCCGATCTTCAATTTTGTTCCGACTAAATGCGGCTAAGCCGATCCCTGCTTCCACAAATGGCAGTACGGCGGCATTGGCTGAGCCAAATTCATAAGTCAGCACCGGTGAGGCCGATAAGCTGTGGGTATTCACCGCATTATCACTTTCCCAGTAGGTATAACCGAGCGTGCAATAACCACCGAGCCGGCCGAAATCTGAATCAAACCAGTGATCTTGCCATGGGAATTGCAGCCCGGCGCGATAAGTCATGGTGTTGTCGGCGGAATGGCCTAAGGCGACTGAAACATCAGCTGCGCTGGTGGTTGCGCTTAGCAATAAGGTTAATCCGCTTAATGCCGCGGCAAATGAACGGGAATGAAGAGTCAAAGCAGTCGACATAGGTGCCTCCTGTGGAACAAAGCAGCTTCACGCAGATCTGCGTGCAGAGGTTACTGATTTGAGTATAGGTTTTTTCTCAATAAATGCAGGCAGAACGACGAACATCGCCTGTTGTTCCCAGTTTTGCTAGACTAGTCCATCTTTACCCTCTTTTATTTTGCCTTTCTTTCGGATTACAGCATATGAGCGTGATTACAGCGGCAGTAATGTTATTTTTGATTATGGATCCGGTCGGAAATTTACCGATTTTTCTGTCAATTTTACGTCCGTTACCAGAAGGGCGTCGCCGTAAGGTGATGATCCGAGAATTACTGATTTCTTTGGCGGTTATGCTGGTCTTTCTGTTCACAGGTCAGGAGTTATTAAATCTGCTGAATCTGAAACAAGAAGCGGTCAGTATCGCGGGCGGCATCGTGTTATTCCTGATTGCCCTGCGGATGATTTTTCCTGGCGAAGGTGGTGTCACCGGTTTACCGGAAGGCGAAGAACCATTGATTGTACCGATGGCGATCCCGATGATTGCCGGCCCCTCTATTCTGGCTGCGTTGGTGTTGTTGTCGCATCAATATCCGGCGCAGATGATGGATTGGGTACTGGCCCTGTTGTTATCGTGGGGCGCGTCGGCAATCATTCTGATGTTCTACGAACAAGTGCATAAACTGCTCGGTGAGCGAGTGCTGACGGCAATGGAACGCTTGATGGGGATGTTGCTGGTCATGATCTCGGTGCAGATGTTACTCGATGGTGCCGTGCAATACCTGCATCGTTAATACCCTTCGTACTTGAAGTTGCTGCAACGTCAATTACTTAGGGTAGAAGCAGAAAGGCAGTCCTCAGACTGCCTTTCTTTTGGCCTCAATTTCCGCTTTTTTCTTCTGAGCCGCCGCATAAATGGCGCCCCGTAACTCAATCATGCGGAAGAAACCAAACAGCAATAACTCAATGTAATCGCGCTTGGTCAGTTTGATCATATCTTTCGCCACCAAGGTCATGATGGCGGCTTGAATAGCATGCACTGTCAGCACTAACACGGCGAACACGGGGATCAGCGTGTGGATCTTGCCTTCGATCGGGTGAATAAAAATGAAATACACGCTGCCTAACCAAAAACCCATAACGATCAACTTGGCTAACAACAAAAATAACCATTTCATGATGTGAGGCTCTCCCGCAAATACAGCTGGTAACACACCTG
>CAIZDF010000307.1 GCA_903931645.1 uncultured Tolumonas sp. | reverse complement strand
TGTATTTTTCTACAAGATTCAAAGGCATTTCATAGTGAGAAAGCGTAACTAAGGGAGTAATATCGTATTTAATAAGTTCATCAAAAACACGATCATAATACGCTAATCCAGCTTCATTAGGTTCTGTCTCATCACCATTTGGAAAGATGCGACTCCAAGCAATGGATACTCGTAAACAGGTAAAACCCATTTCTGCAAACAGTGCAATATCCTCGGGATAACGATTATAAAAATCGATGGCAGTATCTTTAATATTAAAGTCACCATTTTTTCGATACACAATATCGCCCATAGCACCGTGTGGCTGAACATCTGCTGTTGATAGTCCTTTACCATCTACAATGTGCGCACCTTCTATTTGGTTGGCTGCTGTCGCGCCACCCCACATAAACGAATCAGGAAATCTAAAACTCATTAAAATAATCTCATTAATTTGCTTTGTGATGTGATTTTGAATTTTTCGCATCTGTTGTACCGCTATTTATTCCGCCAAATAAAACAGTCAGAATTGTTGCTAAAACAATAGATAGAGCCGATGCAAACACTGTAACCCAAAAAGTAATATCAATTCCTTTCGGGGAAATTATCTGAGGTAATGCAAGAATACTTGGCAGCGCGAATGAATAAGCACGAGCATTGAAATAAGCAATAATGGCCGCACTAATAGCTGCTGCAATACAACCGATAACAAAAGGACGTTTTTTAGGTAGATTGACCCCATAAATCGCAGGTTCAGTAATACCAAACAGACCCGCTGTAAAGGCAGAACCCGCAAGAGATTTTAATTTGACATCTTTAGTTACCAGGAAAACACCCAGAGCTGCGCCAGCTTGTGCTAATACAGCGGGAATAACCAGCGGCAGAATACTGTCCGAACCCAATACAGCCATGTTGTTCAGTAAAATTGGTACAAAGCCCCAATGCAAGCCGAATATAACAAATACTTGCCAGAAAGCACCCATGCTAAGACCAGCCAAGGTTGGACTCGCGTTGTACATCAATTCAAGTCCATGCGCTAGAAGCTGACTCAGGCTCGTGGTGATCGGACCAATCAAAAGGAAAGTCAACGGAATAGTGACCACAAGACATAAAAGCGGAGTAAAGAAGTTTTTTATAGCACTAGGAAGTACCTTGTTAAACAAAGGCTCCAATTTGCACGAAACCCAAGCTGCAAAAATAATTGGCATGACAGAAGATGCATAGTTCATAAAGGTAATAGGCATACCAAAGAACGTCAGGGTTTCATATCCAGGAGAGTGAGAAGCATTAAACGCAGCAATCATGGTCGGATGGACTAGTGCACCACCGATAGCCATGGTGATAAATGGACTTCCTTTGAACTTAGCGCCGGCAGTATAACCAAGTGCTATAGGAAAGAAGTAAAACAGCGCATCACTGCCAGCAAATAGCAGTTGATACATACCACTACCTGGTGTTGTCCAACCCGCAGCAATTGCAAGCGCCAGTGCACCTTTTAATATGCCTGATGCAGCCATCACACCAAGTAATGGTGTAAAAATGCCTGAAATGATGTCGATAAAGGTACTAAGTAAGCCCTCTTTTTCTTTCTTCTCTTCAATTTTTTCCGCTTCTGTTACAACGGTACTGCTCAATGCAGCCTGTATTGCTTTAAAAACGCTACTGACGTGATTTCCTATAACCACCTGATACTGTCCACCACTTTCTACTGCGGCAATAACACCACCTAGAGACTTGGTTTGTTCTTTGTCTGCTTTAGAACTGTCATTAAGTTTAAAGCGTAGACGAGTTGCACAATGTATTACGCTTTTGACGTTTTCAGCACCACCGACACTCTGAATGATATCGGTCGCGAATTGTTCATATCCCATATAAATCTCCTACTACCTAACAGTAGAAGAACCATACCAAACAAAGTTGGATGACCAACCTATTTTTCTTTTTGTATGCCGTTATCTGTGATTGACTTCAAAATATCGAGTACTTAACGACTACAGTAATGAACTAAGTAAGTTTTCATTTATGTGTACTCATAAAAAAGGTGTGCAGTGACGTTTAAGCACCTGTACGACCATGCATCTAGTCCTTAGAGCGACAACTCATTATGACGCTGATGTCCTGTTCGAATAGCATCCGTAATGGATACCATGTCTGACGTAACACAGAACTACTGGAAGTATTAGCGATAAATGTGGAAATGACTGTGGCCGATTAGCTCTACACTTGGCACACATTTGTTTCGCATAAGAGACCCATTAATAAACAAGCCATAACCTTAGAACCAACTATTGATACAACACAGAAGGTGTCTATACAGCTTATTAGATTCGCATCACAATTTTTTTGGGTTTTGGGTGATATCTTATGCTGTATAGACAACTTGTGGCCGTATTGCAATGAGGACCGTATGCTAAGCACCTTGATAACGAAAGAGCGAATTCAACTAATTAATAATATTTCCGATTGGGAATCATCTATCGATTTGCTATGTAAACCATTAATCGAAGATGGCTCTATTGAAAAATCATACATCGATTCAATTAAGGCAACGACAAAAGAAATCGGTCCTTATTATGTTTTGGCTCCTCAGATTGCCATGCCTCATTCACGCCCTGAAAATGGCGTAAATAGAAATGCATTAGCGTTATTAATTGTTCGCGATGGTGTCGAATTCAACAGCGAGGAAAACGACCCAGTTAAATTATTATTACTACTTGCTGCGAAAGATAGCACTCAACATTTAGAGTTGATACAAGC
>CAIZDF010000306.1 GCA_903931645.1 uncultured Tolumonas sp. | reverse complement strand
TATTCTTTCATTAGAAACTCCTATCTCTTGGTCGAGATTGAAGTTTCTAGGTCACCGTATCACACGGTCAAACCTTTGGAGTCCCCCGGCAAAGCCGGGGGATTACCTAATTTATTTATACATATGGTTACACAAAAAAAGCTGGTTTTAAGCTTCACTAAAGGTTCAAGCGTCATGCTATACGCCCTAATGCTTTTAGAAAAAATATCTAATAGTGCCATCGGGCTCTCTGTTGTGAAGCTAAAACGTTCATAAAATGCGAATAACCTATGCTCGAAATATAGCACTATATCTACATGAAAAATGACTCAAAAGAGGCCTTATCGTAATGAGTTTTTTGCCTTTTTCACGCCCGGCTATCGGGGATGAGGAAATAGCCGCAGTTACTCAGGTTCTGAAATCCGGCTGGATCACCACTGGCCCAAAAAATCAGGAACTGGAACAGCTGTTCTGCCAAACGTTCGGCTGTAAACATGCGATTGCGGTTTGTTCAGCCACAGCAGGAATGCATGTCACCTTGATGGCCTTAAACATTGGCCCGGGTGATGAAGTAATCACACCGTCGCAAACCTGGGTGTCGACCATCAATATCATCACCCTACTGGGCGCGACGCCAGTGTTTGTCGATATTGACCGTGACACGCTGATGACGGATGCCCAACACATTGCAGATGCCATTACACCACGCACTAAAGTAATTATTCCGGTGCATTACGCCGGCGCCCCGGTTGATCTTGACCCAATTTATGCACTGGCCGCCCAACATCAGATTGTGGTAGTGGAAGATGCCGCTCATGCGGTTGGCTCGCGTTATCGCGAACGCTGGATTGGTCAGCAAGGTACTGCCATTTTCTCCTTTCATGCCATCAAAAACATGACTTGCGCCGAAGGCGGACTGGTCACTACCGATGATGATGAATTGGCCGCTAAAGTGCGCATGCTGAAATTTCATGGCTTGGGTGTGGATGCGTTTGATCGCCAAATGCAAGGTCGTAAACCGCAGGCCGAAGTGATCACCCCCGGTTACAAATACAATCTGGCCGACATCAATGCTGCAATAGCCGTGGTGCAGCTGCATCGGCTGCCAGAACTCAATGCCCGCCGCGCTGTATTGGTCGCACGTTACCGTGAACTGTTAGCGGATACCCCATTGCAGCCATTAGCAGTGCCCGATTACCCGCATTTGCATAGTAATCATCTGTTTATGGTGCGAGTTGATGCCAGCCGTTGCGGCATTGATCGTGATGCTTTTATGCAGGCCTTACAGCAGCAAGAAATTGGCACGGGTTTGCATTTCCGTGCAGCACATACTCAGAAATATTACCGCGAAAAATATCCGGAAGTTTCCCTGCCAGATACCGAGTGGAATTCTGCAAGCCTTTGCACGCTCCCACTGTTTCCCGATATGACCGATGACGATTTAGAACGCGTCGTTCGTGTGATCCACCAAGTATTGGAGTCTAGTCGTGTCTGAAGTTAATACCTTTCAGTTAGTGTCGGTTGTGATCCCGGTTTATAACGAAGAAGCCAGTTTGCCTGAACTATTACGTCGCACACTCGCTGCATGTGAGCAAATTGGCTCAGCGTATGAAGTAGTACTGGTCGATGACGGCAGCCGCGATCGTTCGGCTGAGATGCTGACTGCCGCTGCCAATGCGCCAGATAGTCGAATTGTGGCGGTGATCCTGAACCGTAATTATGGTCAGCATTCTGCCGTGATGGCCGGTTTTGAAAGTGCCCGTGGTGATCTGATCATTACATTGGATGCAGACTTACAAAATCCGCCGGAAGAGATCCCTCGCCTAGTGAAAACCGCCGCTGAAGGCGGTTATGACGTGGTTGGCACGATCCGCATGAATCGGCAGGACAGTTTTTTCCGCAAAAGTGCATCGAAAGTGATCAACCGGATGGTGAAACGCGCGACTGGTCAGGAGATGAGTGACTACGGTTGTATGTTGCGCGCTTATCGCCGCTCGATCATTGATGCCATGTTGCAATGTCAGGAACGCAGCACCTTCATTCCTATCTTAGCCAACAGTTTTGCTCGTAATACTATCGAATTACCGGTATTGCATGCCGAACGCGAGCATGGTGAATCGAAATACGATCTGTTGAAACTCATTAATCTGATGTTCGACCTGATCACCAGTATGACTACCGCCCCACTGCGCTTACTGAGTTTTGTTGGTGGTGCCATTGCTGGTTTAGGCTTCGCATTAGCATTGCTGTTATTGATTTTACGTTTTGCACTCGGTGCCACTTGGGCCGCCGACGGTGTGTTCACCTTGTTTGCGTTGCTGTTTATTTTTATCGGTGCTCAATTTGTCGGTATGGGTTTACTCGGTGAATACATCGGCCGTATCTACACTGATGTCCGCGCCCGTCCCCGCTATTTTATTCAAACACTTATCCGTCAAAATGCGGAATCCTCTTCTGTGGAGAAGAAATAATGAAAGCTGTTGTTTTTGCCTATCACGATATTGGTTGTACCGGAATTAAAGCACTGATTGATGCGGGTTATGATATTCAGGCCGTGTTTACCCATGTGGATGACCAGCAGGAAAATACTTTCTTTGCTTCTGTGGCACAAGTTTGTGCTGAACACGACTTGCCAGTGTTTGCGCCAGAAGATGTGAACCATCCAATCTGGATTGAACGCATTCAACGCTTAGCCCCAGATGTTATTTTCTCATTTTATTACCGCAATCTGCTCAGTCAGGCGATTTTGGATCTTGCTCCGCAAGGTGCATTTAATCTGCACGGCTCACTATTACCACACTATCGCGGCCGCGCACCTGCCAACTGGGTTTTAGTGAATGGCGAAACAGAAACTGGTGTAACGCTGCATAAAATGACCGCCAAAGCGGATGCGGGTGACATCGTCGCACAGCAGGTAATTGCGATAGACAACAGCGATACCGCTTTAACCCTGCATGGTAAATTACGCGCCACGGCAGCAAGCCTGCTGGCAGAAACATTGCCAGCCATGAAAGCTGGTAATATCAATCTGCAACCACAAGATGAATCGAAAGCCAGTTATTTTGGTCGTCGCACCCCTGCTGATGGCGAAATTCACTGGTACAAACCCGCACAAGAAATTTATAACCTCGTGCGAGCCGTCACCCAGCCTTACCCTGGCGCATTTACCTTTGCCGGTGATCGTAAACTTTTAGTATGGAAAGCATCGGTAGTGCCAGCGCGTGGTGGTAACCATACCCCGGGCACCATCATCTCCATCGACCCACTGCAGGTTGCCTGTGGTAAAGACGTGCTGGAAATTACCTCAGGGCAATCCGAACAAGGCCTGTTTGTTCGTGGCAGCCAATTAGCCCGTGAGCTGGGGTTAACCGAAGGTTCGGCGTTTGGCCCGAAAGTATCCAGCAGCCTGCAAGCGTTGCGTCGCACGCGGGTACTGATCTTGGGTGTGAATGGGTTTATCGGCAACCATCTGACCGAACGTCTGCTCGATGACGATAAATATGAAGTGTATGGTCTGGATATCGGTTCTGACGCCATTTCTCGCTTCATCGGCAACCCACATTTCCATTTTGTGGAAGGTGACATCAGCATCCATTCCGAATGGCTGGAATATCACATCAAAAAATGTGATGTCATTCTGCCACTGGTGGCTATCGCCACACCGATAGAATACACCCGAAATCCGCTGCGTGTATTTGAGCTCGATTTCGAAGAAAACCTGAAAATCGTCCGTTATTGCGTGAAATACAATAAACGCATCATCTTCCCATCCACGTCTGAAGTGTATGGCATGTGTGACGACCAAAGCTTTGATGAAGATAACTCACGGCTGATTGTTGGCCCGATCAACAAACAGCGTTGGATCTACTCGGTCTCCAAACAATTGTTGGATCGCGTGATTTGGGCTTATGGTCAGAAAGAAGGCTTAAAATTCACCCTGTTCCGTCCGTTTAACTGGATGGGGCCACGTTTAGATAATCTGAATGCTGCCCGTATTGGTAGTTCGCGCGCCATTACTCAGTTGATCTTAAATCTGGTGGAAGGCACGCCGATCAAACTGGTTGATGGTGGCGCGCAAAAACGCTGCTTCACTGATATTCGTGAAGGGGTTGAAGCGTTGTTCCGTATCATCGAAAACAAAGGCGGTCGTTGCGACGGACAAATCATCAATATCGGTAATCCAGAGAATGAAGCCAGTATTCGCGAAATGGCGGAAATTTTGCTGGAGAAATTTGAAGCGCACCCACTGCGTGCTCATTTCCCGGCCTTTGCCGGTTTCAATGAGGTGGAAAGCCAGTCGTATTACGGCACCGGTTATCAGGATGTGTCACATCGCCGCCCAAGCATCAAAAATGCACAACGGCTGATCAACTGGACACCAACCATTCCAACCGAAGAAACGATTGAAACAACTCTGGACTTTTTCCTGCGTGGTTGTGTAACAGCGGAGTAATACATGCTTGATGTCGGTTTACGCATCGATGTAGACACGTTTCGGGGTACGCGTGAC
>CAIZDF010000305.1 GCA_903931645.1 uncultured Tolumonas sp. | reverse complement strand
GTCGCGTCATCAACCCACGGGCGATCGCTACTTTTTGTTGATTACCACCCGATAACAAGCGGATTGGCTGCTGCATGCTCGGGGTTTTGATATTGAACAGACGGATAAAATCATTCACCGCCTGCTGTTCCGCCGCATGTTTGATACCCCAGATTGAGCTGAAATAGTTGAGTGCCGTCAGCGTCATGTTTTCTTTGACCGACATGCCCAACACCAGCCCATCGCCTTTCCGATCCTCCGAGATATAAACAATGCCGTTATCCAGCGCATCTTGTGTTGAGTTGATGGTTAAAGGTTCACCATCAAGCACCAGCTCACCTTCCGTTTTGGCGTAGGCACCGTAAATCAGCTTCATCAATTCGGTACGCCCTGCACCCATCAGGCCGCAGACCCCCAGAATTTCACTGCCGTGCAGCGAAAAAGAAGCCTCTTTGACACCAGCACCGGAGAACTCGTTGACCTGCAGGCGCAACTCACCATGTGGGATCGTCAGACGCGGATATTGTTCTTCCAGACGACGCCCTACCATCATTTCAATTAAGGCATCTTCATCCAGTGACGCAACGGTGCGTTCCGCAATGAACTGGCCATCGCGTAATACAGTGACATCGTCGCAAATCTCAAAAATCTCTTTTAAACGATGGGAAATATAAACAATGCCACGCCCCTCAGCTCGCAACTCGCGGATCACCGAAAACAGCGCTTCTGTTTCGGTATCGGTCAGAGCGTCGGTTGGTTCATCCATGATGATGACGCGGGAAGAGAAACTGAGTGCTTTGGCAATTTCCACCATCTGCTGGGTACCAATGGAAAGCTCGCCGACCAACTTGCGACTGGAGTGCGGCACTTTCAGACGCGCCAATAATTTATCCGCTTCGTCATACATTTTTTTCCAGTCAATCCGACCTAATCGGGTGACAAACTCACGGCCCAAAAAGATATTTTCCGCAATGGTTAGACCGGAAATCAGATTTAATTCCTGATGGATAATACTGATCCCGGCTTCTTGCGATTGTTTTGGCCCAGAGAACGAAACTTCCTGACCTTGGTAATGAATCGACCCAGCATCCTTGCTATAAATCCCGGTTAACACTTTCATCAGTGTTGATTTACCGGCACCGTTTTCTCCCAGTAACGCCATTACTCGGCCGGAGTAAACACCCAGTGATGCCCCCGATAAGGCTTTCACACCGGGAAACTGTTTATCGATGCTTTGCATCTGTAGCAAGGGCTGCATATAGCCTCCTAGAACACGACGCCAGAAACAAAAATCACATTCGCATACGGCGTACATTCCCCGGTTCTGACCACTGCTTTGCTGGTGTGTGTGGCTAACTTGAACTCTTCATGGCTGACATAATCGAAAATAATGGCTTTGTTTTGCGTCTCAGCGATGTGTTGCAAATGTGCCAGTAATTCCGCATGCAACGCGGGGCTCACTTCCGTGAACTCACGCGCCATGATCACACGCTCGATTTGCATCTCTTCCGTGATCGCACGCACCACATCCATAAAGCGCGGAACGCCCTGACTCACCGCCAAATCGATCCGCTCTGGTGCAGCAGGAATCGGTAACCCTGCATCACCGACCACCAGCTGATCGGTATGCCCCATCGTGGCGATGACATGAGATAAAGGTGCATTCAGCAAAGCATGTTTTTTCATGAGCCGGCTCTCCGGATAAGTAAACAGTAAAAATAAAATCAGCGAGGTCATGTACTGCATAAACAGTCTTAGCCAGAACATCCTGCTTTTCCAGCCGCCTTATTTATAATTGTGATCGCCATCGAAACGTTTCGATGAAAAAGATTTAAGTGAATCGTATTCGCAAAAGGAGATAAACAAGAATAATGATTGAGGGGGATTCAATGAAAAAACCCACAACACCGATCAATTACTGATCTGCGTTATGGGTCTGGCGTTGTCGTGCTGGCGAGGAAAAATACGTTATAAAAAGATGTGACTTAGTGACGTTAAGACATCTTCGGTTTATTAAAACACCACGCCGGAGACAAAAATCACATTGGCATACGGCGTACATTCCCCCGTGCGCACCACCGCGCGACTTAAATGCGTCATCTGCTTAAATTCGTCATGGCTGACATAATCGAAGCTGATGGTTCTGTCTTGTTCTTTCGCAATATGTTCCAGATGGGCGATCAGCTCAATATGCAACGCGGGGCTCACCTCAGCAAAGTCGTGCGCCATGATCACCCGTTCGATCTGCATTTCTGCGGTCACCGCCTGCACCACATCCATAAACTTCGGCACGCCTCGACTTACCGCCAAATCAATCCGCTCTGGCGCCGCCGGAATAGGTAAACCGGCATCACAAACAACCAATTGATCAGTGTGGCCCATCGTAGCGATCACATGCGACAACGGCGCATTCAGCAAGACATGTTTTTTCATAACAGAGATCCCTTATGAGATAGCAGCTTCAAAAATCAGAACCAGATAGTTAAGGATGTATCATTTGAAACGGCTTGGATCTGTGATCACTAAGGAAATTAACGTGTAGAATTCAAAAATCTCGTCACAAGCAGAAATGAATATGGATCAAAACACACAAAGCATGCTCGATCACTGGCAACAACAGCTGGAAAACTGGCTGGAACAACACCATACCGAAACCGATGGTGCACATGATATTGCTCATTTTCGCCGGGTTTGGAAAACCGCGCACGCACTGAATCAGGCAGAAGGTTCGCAAGGCGATGAGCTGGTGTTATTAGCCGCCGCCTATCTGCACGATATTATCAGTCTGCCGAAAAACCACCCTGATCGGCACCTGAGCTCACGCCTTGCTGCCAAAGAAGCCGCGGTGATTTTGCTGGAATTGGGTTTTCCACAAGAAAAAATCAATGCGGTTGGTCATGCGATCGAAGCGCACAGTTTTTCGGCAAATTTACCCACCGAAACTTGGGAAGCAAAATTTTTGCAAGATGCCGATCGGATGGAAGCCTTAGGCGCTATTGGGCTGGCACGCGTGTTTTATACTTCAGGGCGAATGGAGCGGGAAATGTTTGATCCGTATGATCCATTAGCGAAACACCGTCAGTTAGACGATATGCAATTCGCGCTCGATCATTTTTTTGTAAAACTTTATAAAGTGGCCGACAGCATGCAGACAGCTGCAGGAAGGAAAATGGCAGAACAACGCAGAAAATATTTAGAAGAGTATGTAACGCAGCTATTAACGGAACTGTAATTACCGTTATTGCTGATTGTTTATCTGTAAACAACGCCCATAAAAAAACCTGCTTCACAGCAGGTTTCTTCTTTCCAGATAAACTGGAGATTGCGCATGCAAGATGCGCAACTATCAACTAGCGAATGGTAACATTCACAGCTGATGGGCCGCGTTGGCCTTCTTCGATGTCAAAAGATACAGCTTGACCTTCGATCAGAGTTTTGAAGCCAGTAGAAGCGATTGCAGAGAAGTGAACGAACACGTCTTTGCCACCGTTGTCTTGAGCCAGAAAACCAAAACCTTTAGTTTCGTTGAACCATTTAACTGAACCGTTAACTTTAGACATAACATTTCCTTAGAAATAAATTGGTGCCACAAAAGGCAATAATGGCCGGATTTATCTATCAATACTTATGAGGGGCACTAAGAAAATATTACTACAACGGCACAAACGGTAAGGTCAGGCAGGGGTCTTAACTTCAAAATGTCTGGCATAAATAGGTCTGATTTTGCAGGCCGGAGAAGATTAAAACATACGGGCCTGTTAATAGCGAGTTAATTCGGGAACTATTTTTGTTAAGAATAAAAAAGCCTGCGCATCTTATGATGCGCAGGCTTTGATTTGATTCAATAATCAGGCTTTGGGTGCTGAAGAACGGATCAAGTAATCAAATGCGCCCAGTGAAGCTTTAGCGCCCTCACCCATTGCAATGATGATCTGTTTGTAAGGCACAATCGTCACATCACCGGCAGCGAACACACCTTCCATTGAGGTGTTACCGTGGGCACCAACAATGATCTCGCCGCGATTACTCAGTTCAACCGCACTGCCTTTCAGCCAATCGGTATTTGGCAGTAAGCCAATCTGAACAAAGATACCTTCCAGCTCAACCTTACGAGCTTCGTTAGTAACACGGTCGGTATAAGTCAGCGCAGAAACTTTAGTGCCATCACCTAATACTTCTGTAGTCAACGCCGAGGTGATCACAGTTACGTTCGGCAAACTGTTCAACTTATTCTGCAGCACGGCATCAGCACGTAATTTGCTATCAAATTCCAGCAAGGTCACATGTGAAACAATACCCGCTAAGTCGATAGCCGCTTCAACACCAGAGTTACCACCACCAATGACCGCCACACGTTTGCCTTTAAACAGTGGGCCATCACAATGCGGGCAGTAAGCGACACCTTTATTACGGTACTCTTTTTCACCCGGCACGTTCATTTCGCGCCAGCGGGCACCCGTTGCCAGGATCACAGACTTACTCTTCAGTACCGCACCACTTTGCAGGGTAACTTCCACATGATTTGCTTGACGTTCCAGCTTAGCGGCACGCTGCAAATTCATAATATCCACGTCATATTCTTTAACATGTTGTTCAAGCGCGGTCGCCAGTTTTGGACCTTCTGTTTCTTTCACCGAAATGAAGTTTTCAATGCTCATAGTGTCGAGTACCTGACCACCGAAACGTTCTGCAACGACACCGGTACGAATGCCTTTACGGGCAGCATAAATTGCAGCTGCAGAACCAGCAGGGCCACCACCAACTACCAATACATCAAACAATGCTTTGTCGTTGATTTTCGCCGCTTCACGCTCGGAAGCGCCGGTATCCAGCTTCGCAACGATCTCTTCAACACTCATGCGGCCTTGGCCAAACACTGTGCCGTTCAGGAACACAGTTGGTACTGCCATGATCTGACGGGCGTTCACTTCATCTTGGAATAAAGCACCATCGATCATGGTATGACGAATTCGTGGGTTAACTACTGACATCAGATTCAGTGCCTGCACAACATCCGGGCAGTTCTGACAGGTCAGCGAAATATAGGTTTCAAAGTTGTATTCGCCAGGCAAATTGCGGATCTGTTCCAGTAATTCAGCATCGGCTTTTGGCGGGTGACCACCCACTTGCAACAATGCCAGCACCAGCGAAGTAAATTCATGGCCCATCGGCAAACCGGCAAATGCAACGCCCATGTCTGAACCAATGCGGTTTAAGGCGAAAGAAGGCTTACGGGAAGTTGGGTCGGTCGATTGGCGTAGAGAAATCTTGTCAGATTGCTCAACAATATCTGCTAACAGTGACTGTAACTCGCGAGATGTATCACTGTCATCGGTGGACGCGATGATTTCGATCGGCTGAGTCACATTGGCCAGATAGCCTTTTAATTGAGTTTTTACATTTGCGTCTAACATAATGAGTCTCGTCTCGTGAATTAAAGCCAGAGAAAAAATTGCCGGGCTAACCCGGCAATTTTCAGTGCAAGATTAGATCTTACCAACCAAGTCGAAAGATGGAGACAGGGTGGCTGCACCTGGAGTCCATTTAGCTGGGCAAACTTCACCTGGGTGGTTCGCCACATATTGAGCAGCCTGAACTTTACGCAGCAGTTCTTTGGCATCACGGCCGATACCGTTGTCGTGCACTTCGCACAGCTTGATCTGACCTTCAGGGTTGATAACGAAGGTACCACGCAGTGCCAGACCTTCTTCTTCGATCATCACGTCGAAGTTGCGGGTGATCGCGCCAGTTGGATCGCCAACCAGTGGGTACTGTACTTTACCGATGGTGTCAGAAGTGTCGTGCCATGCTTTGTGAGTGAAATGGGTGTCAGTAGAAACACCATAGATTTCTACGCCCAGTTTCTGGAATTCTGCATAGTTG
>CAIZDF010000304.1 GCA_903931645.1 uncultured Tolumonas sp. | reverse complement strand
CCAAAGGGTTCATCCAGTAACAGCACTTGTGGCTCAACCGCCAATGCGCGCGCTAACGCCACCCGTTGACGTTGTCCACCAGAAAGCTGGGTCGGATAACGATCGGCGACATGCCCCAGTTGTACCAGTTCCAACAGTTGTTTTACTTTCTGTTGAATGACATTTTCATTCGGACGCACTTTGCGCGGTTTAACCCGCAACCCGAATGCCACGTTTTCAAAAATTGTCATATGGCGGAACAGTGCATAATGCTGGAACACGAAACCGACGTTACGTTCACGCACATGCAGCTCAGAGGCATCAGAACCATTAAACAGAATACGGCCACTGTCAGCCTGTTCAAGCCCGGCGATAATACGCAACAGCGTGGTTTTACCACAACCGGACGGCCCCAGCAGCGCCACCAGCTCCCCGGAAGGGAAAGTGATGTTGATGTCATGCAACGCAGCAAACTGGTTGAAGCGTTTCTCGATATGCTCTACCTGAATACTCATGACTTACATCTCCTCAATTAACGATGGCGCAAGCGGCTTAACAACGTATCCGCCAGCAGAGTAAACAAACCAAACAGCGCCAGCAGTGACGCTACCGCAAATGCAGCGTTGGTCTGGTACTCGTTATATAAAATTTCGATATGCAACGGCAGTGTATTGGTCTGCCCACGGATATGGCCGGAAACCACCGATACAGCACCGAATTCACCAACCGCACGGGCAGTACATAAGATCACGCCGTATAACAAACTCCAGCGAATACCCGGTAAGGTGACACGCCAGAAAGTCTGCCAGCCATTGGCACCCAATACCTGAGCCGCCTCTTCTTCTTCAGCACCACGCGCTTCCATCTGTGGTAGCAGTTCACGCACCACAAAGGGAACCGTGATAAACATGGTCGCCAGAATGATGCCGGGAGTATTAAAAATAACGTGCAGGTCATGAGCTTGCAGCCATTCACCAAACCAACCCCGGTTGCCGAACAACAGCACAAACATCAGACCAGCAATGACCGGTGACACTGAAAAAGGTAGGTCGATCAAGGTGATCAACGCCTGTCGACCACGAAACCGGAAACGCCCAATCGCCCAAGCAGCGGTTAAACCAAAAATAACATTCATGGGTACTGAGCAAATCGCTGTAAACAAGGTCAGGCGTAATGCCGCCAAAGCATCGGTATCTACCAAGCTTTGCCAAAAAAAGACGATGCCTTTGGCGAGAGCCTGCGTGAACACTACCGCCAGTGGTAACAACAACAAGGCAGCAAACCAACCTGCACCGATGAGAATGAGCAGATAACGAACCCAACGAGGTTCCGTGGTAATTGGATTCATTAGCGGGCTCCTCCCAGACGCTGCCAGCTCCATGCTTGCAACTGGTTAATCAACAACAGCAGAACAAAAGAAATACCCAGCATCACCGTAGCAATCGCAGCTGCGCCGGCATAGTCATACTCTTCCAGATGGCTCATGATCATCAACGGCGCAATCTCTGACACCATTGGTAAGTTACCAGCGATAAAAATAACTGAACCGTATTCCCCTACGGCACGGGCAAACGCCAAAGCAAAGCCGGTTAATGCCGCTGGCACTAAAGCGGGAAAAATGATTTTTTGGAAAGTGATCCAACGATTGGCGCCGAGACAGGCTGCAGCTTCTTCCAACTCACGCTCATGTTCTTTCAAAACTGGCTGCATGGTGCGCACAACAAATGGCAAACCAATGAAGGTCAATGCAATCACGACACCGATGGGGTTAAACGCCAGTTTGATGCCATAAGGGGCGAAATATTGGCCAATCCAGCCGTTACCCGCAAAAATGGCAGACAATGCAATACCGGATACCGCCGTAGGCATGGCAAACGGTAAATCGATCAGTGAATCCATAATACGTTTGCCAAAAAACTCATAACGCACCATGGTCCAAGCAATAATGGAACCAAACAACGTATTCAGCAGCGCCGCGATCGCCGCAGCGCCAAAACTGAGTTTGAAGGAAGCAACGACCCGCGGATTACTAATCACTTGCCAGAACTGGCTCATGTCTTGTTTGGTCACACTGAAGAGCACCAGCGCCGATAACGGCAGCAGCACCATCAGGCTCAGATATAACAGGCTGAAGCCTAAGGTTGGGGCAAAACCCGGCAGAACGGAATGAGATCGAAAACGCATGGACTACTTCCTCACAATACAGTGCATGTCACACCGTTATATGCGTATTGTTGAGATTCTTTGGCTTTAAAACAAATAAGAAAAAAAGCAATCTATATCCACTTTTTGGATATAGATAATCAAAGACAAAATAAAAGGAAATAAACTGGAAGATTAAGCCGCTTTTGCCAATTGCTGACAATGCCAACGCAGCAATTCCAGCCCTTCCGGCCACTCACCATGACCTGATTCCGCATTGATATGACGTAACGGGCCTAACAAACTCATTGGTAAGCTCCAGCGCTGGCTCCACAAACAAATGCGATCCAATGACATCCATGGGTCATTACTGCTGGCAATAATACGACCTGGCACTGGCGTCGGATGATAAATCAACCCTTCTTGCACACCCAGTAACTCCGGATCCGCAGGTGCCACTAAAAATAGCGAGCTAACTTTATCGGGTAATTGTGTGGCAGCATATAAACTGGCTAAACAACCAAATGAATGCGCCACCAGCGTGAGTGGCTCTGGGCTGTTTTGCAATATTTCCAGCACTGGTGCGGCCCAGCGTTGCAGATCCGGTGTGGTCCAATCAGATTGCTCAATACGCAACCAATGCGGGTGTTGCTGATGCCACAAGGTCTGCCAATGCTGTGGGCCACTGTCATACAAACCGGGAACGAGCAGAATATTGTTCATCGCTGTACTCTTAAAAACAGACAGCCCCACTGTGATGTGAAGCTGTATTGTGACTAAAGGAATTTACTGGCCTGGCTGGTACAACTGGTCAAACGTACCACCACTGGTAAAATGGCGTTGCTGCGCTTTTGCCCAATCGCCTTCCAACTCACGCACCGTGAATAATTTAACCGGAGAAAATTGCTGCGCGAACTCTTTGGCAATGACCGGATTACTAGGGCGATAAAAATGTTTACCGGCAATACGCTGCGCATCATCCGAATAAAGGTGTTCGACATACGCTTTGGCTACCGCTTCAGTGCCGTGTTTTTTCGCGACTTGATCAACCACCGCCACTGGTGGCTCAGCCAAAATAGATTCCGACGGCGTGATCAACTCGAACTTATCTTTGCCTAACTCATTGAGCACCAGATAAGCTTCGTTTTCCCAGGCAATCAACACATCGCCAAGACCACGTTCCACAAAACTGGTCGTCGCACCACGCGCGCCTGAATCGAGCACTTTTACATTTTTAAATAATTTAGTGATGTAATCACGGGCACCCTGCTCGTTGCCGGTTTTATGTAACGCATAACCCCAGGCTG